>CAZBFD010000005.1:18244-24976 GCA_964491055.1 uncultured Eubacterium sp. | reverse complement strand
CTTCATTCGACGTAACGCCGGCCGAATACATCACGGCGATCGTTACCGAAAAGGGAATCGTAAGGCCGCCATACGCAGAGAACCTGAAGGCGATCAAAGAACTGTAATATATGAGCTATAAAGTAAAGCTCCGTGAGTTCGAGGGTCCGTTCGACCTGCTCGTCTACCTGATCGAGAATTCGGAGATGAGCATCTATGATATCAGGATCTCGGAGATCACGGGGGAGTATCTGGAATATCTGAGCACGATGAAGGAGATGAACGTAAGTGTATCTTCTGAGTTTCTCGTGCTCGCAGCGGAGCTCCTGAGCATAAAGTCAAGAATGATGCTCCCGCATGTGGAGACGAACGTGCCGGGAGTTGTCGAGGAGGATCCGCGGAACGCGCTCGTTGAAAGGCTCATCGCATATAAGCGATGCAAGATCGCAAGCATCATGCTCGGTGATCTCGCGGTGCAGACTGAGCGCATGCTCGAAAAGCCGCAGGAGGATATCTCAGAGTACCTGGACAACCCGGACGAATACCTGAGCCTCGGGCTCGCCGACTTCGCGAGGGCGTTCAACCAGTTTTTGATCAGGAAGCAGAGAATAGAAGAGACGAGGCGCCGCTACACCAGGATCGAGCGTGAGCGTGAGACGATGGAGAACAGGATGGCGTTCATCCGTGACACTTTCGTGCGTGCTCTCGATTCGGGAGATATGACCGAGAAAGACTTCCGCGAGCTCATACCGCTCGCAAGAGGGACAGAATTCATAGCTGACCCTGAAGAAAGAAAGGGAGCCGCGCGGTACAGCACGATCGTGAGCTTCACATCGCTCCTGCAGATGATGCGCGACAGATACTTAAGTGCTGACCAGAAAGAAACTTACGGACGGATCACAGTCCGCCCGGGAGACGTGGACATCCACACATATAATGCAGAAGCCGCAAGCGAAAAAGCTGTGGCAGAGGAACAAGAGGAACAGCAGTAGAAAGGAGCAGGGATGCTCGACAGGAAATCGATAAAGTCGGCGTTCGAGTCGATGTTATATATCTGGGGGCAGCCGCTCGCTGCAAAGGACGCGGCGGACGTCGTTGACATCAGCAAGAAGGACGCGGTCGAGCTGTTCGAGGAGCTCGCGGACGAATATGATAAGGAGGGCCGCGGTATCATGATCAGGAGGATCAACGAGTCTTTCCAGTTCGTGACACGCCCGGAGAACGCGGATATCGTGAAGAGGCTCTGCACGCCGGTAAAGGTGAAGCGACTTTCGCAGGCCGCGCTTGAAGTGCTCGCGATAATCGCATACCGGCAGCCGGTCACAAAGGGTGAGATCGATTCGATCCGCGGAGTCAAGTGCGACCGCGTCATCGAGGGACTCCAGAACAAAGACCTGATCTGCGAAAAAGGACGCTCTGATGCTGTCGGCCGCCCGATACTGTATGCAACTACAGATACATTCCTCAAAAACTTCGGCTTTTCTTCGCTGGACGAGCTTCCTGAGATCGAGGACCTAGAAGGAGTGCTCGACGTCGAAGAAGATGATGAGAACGATCCGCGTCAGATGACGATCGATATGACCGGTGCGGCGCCTGACAGCGAGGCGCAGGAAGAAGCACCCGGCGCCGGTGAAAACGAGGCTGGCGATGAATAACGTGGTTTTGATCGGGATGCCGGCCTGTGGAAAGAGCTCGGCCGGAGTACTGCTCGCGAAGACGCTAAGGAAAGATTTTGTTGACACGGATCTTCTGATCCAGAACTTTGAGGGAAAGGCGCTGCAGGAGATAATCGACGAGCGCGGAAACGCATATTTCCGCGACGTGGAGGATGCCGTGATAAGCAGCTTCAGCGGCGACAACTTCGTTATCGCAACCGGCGGAAGCGCCGTGTACAACCACGACGTCATGCAGAAGTTCCGCGACCAGGGCGATGTGCTCGTTTACATCAAAGCCCCGTGCGAAGAGATCGTGAAGCGCCTTAACAATATAGCGACCCGCGGCGTTACACTTGCCCCGGGCCAGACGATCGAAGACCTTTATAAAGAGCGCATACCTCTATATGAAAAAGAGGCAGACATCATAGTTGACACAGAGGGTCTCGACCTGGAACAGACCGTGACGAAGATCGCAGAAGCACTGCGGTAATGAAGATACGGCTTGGATCAAGCAGGGAAAGCAGCCGCCAGAAGACCGTTACGGAGAGAGATTTTCAATAGTTGACAAAGAAGTGGCTGAAGCGTACAATTTCAATAGTTGATAGAAAGGCGGGAATTATTATGGAAAGAATCAAGACTTTGGAAACAAGAGATCTGAAAGAGAGCATGAACAACGGCGGATGCGGCGAGTGCCAGACATCATGCCAGTCAGCATGCAAGACTTCTTGCGGCGTTGCCAACCAGAAGTGCGAAAAGGATCAGTAAGCTATATATTTTAGAGTAATGCCGGACGGGGATCCAGACGGATCCTCGTTTGTGTTAGAAAGAAACGGACGATGATACATCAGTACAAGCTGAACGGATATAATATCGTTCTCGACGTGAACAGCGGCTCTGTGCATTACGTGGATGATGTCTGCTACGACATCATCCGCTATTTTTCTGATACGATGGACAGCGCAGCCGCAGGTGGTGAGAATGATCCTCTTGCCGCAGTCGACAGGAACACTGTGAAAGAGAAGATCCTCGCTGACTATCCTGACGAGACTCCGGAGTCGGTAGAGGCGGCGTTCCGTGACATCGACGAGCTCGCAAAGGCCGGAAAGCTCTTTACACCGGACATCTACGAGCCGAAGGCGACTTACCTCAAGAACCGCCACACAGAGATCAAAGCCCTGTGCCTCCACGTTGCACATACGTGCAACCTGAACTGCGAATACTGCTTTGCTAGCCAGGGCAAATTCCACGGTGAGCGTGCGCTCATGAGCCTTGAAACCGCGAAGCGGGCTATGGATTTCCTTATCGAGAATTCAGGAAACCACAGAAACCTCGAGGTCGACTTCTTCGGCGGCGAGCCTCTGATGAACTGGGAAGTAGTAAAGGGTACCGTGGAATATGCACGGTCGATCGAGAAGGAGCACGGAAAAAACTTCAGGTTCACGCTGACTACGAACGGTGTCGGGATAAACGACGAAGTGATAGAATTCGTGAACCGCGAATGCCACAACGTCGTGCTCAGCCTTGACGGAAGGAAAGAGGTCCACGATGCGCTCCGTAAGACGATAACGGGCGAGGGAAGCTATGACATGATAGTTCCGAAATTCCAGAAACTCGTCAGGGCGCGCGGCGGAAAGAACTACTATATGAGAGGAACATTCACGCACAACAACGTGGATTTTACAGAAGATATATTCCATATGGCGGATCTTGGCTTTGATCAGCTCTCGATGGAGCCAGTTGTGTGCAAGCCGGACGAGCCATATGCTCTCACTGAGGAGGACAAGCCGAAGATCTTCGAGCAGTACGAGATCCTCGCAAAGAGCATGCTCGAGCGTGAGAAAGCCGGGCACCCGATCACATTCTATCATTACATGATCGACCTCACCCAGGGACCTTGCATCTACAAGCGGATCTCGGGCTGCGGCTCCGGTACGGAGTATTTCGCGGTGACGCCGTGGGGCGACCTGTACCCGTGCCACCAGTTCGTGGGAGAAACGAAGTTCAAGATGGGCGACATCTGGAACGGGATCGACCGTGAAGACATAAAAGAAGAATTCAAGATGTGCAACGTGTACGCACGTAAAGAATGCCGGAAATGCTGGGCGAGGCTCTACTGTTCGGGCGGCTGCGCGGCGAATGCGTACCATGGGACCGGGTCAGTGACAGGAGTCTACGAATACGGGTGCGATCTGTTCAGGAAGAGGATAGAGTGCGCGCTCATGATGAAAGTTGCGGAGGCAGAAGATGAGGATAAATAAATATCTTGCGGACGCCGGGATCTGCAGCAGGCGGAAGGCCGACGAGCTCATAAAGGCCGGCAAGGTCACAGTGAACGGGACTGTTCTGACCGCGCCGGGGTATGACGTTCAGGACGGCGACGAAGTCGTATATGAAGGACAGGCCGTGAGGCCTTTGATGAATAAAGTGTACTATCTCCTGAACAAGCCGATCGGATGCGTGACTTCCGTTTCGGACGACAGGGACAGGCTGACGGTGATCGACCTCTTTGCGGATAACGACGAGAGGCTTTTTCCGGTCGGGCGGCTCGATTACAACACGTCGGGGGTCCTGTTCGTGACGAATGACGGCGACTTTTCGTATCACCTGACGCATCCGAGACACCAGATCGACAAGGTGTACCAGGTGAGGATCGCCGGAATGATCAGCAAGGAAGACGTGTCAAAGCTCAGGCACGGCGTTGACATCGGCGGGTTCGTGACGTCCCGCGCAAGGGTCGATGTGATCTCATGGACGAAGCATTCTACACTACTTGAGGTCACGATCCACGAGGGCAAGAACCGCCAGGTCCGCCGCATGTTCGAAGCAGTCGGAAAACACGTCGAAGAGCTGACGCGGCTCTCCGTCGGCGGGATCGGCCTTGGGCACCTCAAGCCCGGCCAGTACCGCAGGCTCAACCCGAACGAAGTCGCGATGCTGATGAAGCTGTAATCAAAAAGTTGTCAAAGGGGACGGTTCTTTTTGACAACTTGTCACATCTTGAATAATCCCCAAATATAATGTAAAATCATGTAGAGTGAACAACTATCTCCTGAATGCGGAGGCGTATTATGAGTGATAGACTTGAAAAGCTTTTTACACTGACTGACATAGATAATCTGGAGAAGGCGCCGGTCACGATCGAGGCAGGCGGCCTGATCAAGGACAATAAGACGGGGCGCATCATAGCGCGTATGTACCTTAAGAACTGCTCGGACAGACCGCTCAGCTCGGTTCTTGTAATGTTCCGCCCGAAGGGTGAGAACGGCAAGCTGATATCCGGTATGCGTGACTATCTCTATGACGCGTCGGGTACTGAGATCGGCGAGATCTTCGGCGATCAGACGGGTATTCTCTTCGATAATCCATTAACAAAATCTTTTTCGGCCGATATCGAGGAAGTAGATTTTGATGATGGTGAATACTGGAATGCCGTAGAAGTGAGGATTCAGGCTGAAGCTGAGAGAAAGCAGGCTGATGAGGAGAAGCGTAAAGCCGATGAGGAAGCCCGCCTGAAGGCAGAGGAAGATAAGAGGATCGCGGAAGAAGCAAGACTAGCGGCTGAGGAAGGCCAGAGGATCGCCGAAGAAGCACGTCAGGCTGCTGAAGAGAGCAGACGTATCGCCGAGGAGAGCCAGAAAATAGCGGAGCAGGCGAGATTAGCAGCTGAAGCCGGAAGACGTGAGGCTGAGGAAGATCAGCAGCGCGTAAAGGAAGAAGCACGCCAGGCCGAAGAAGAAAGGCAGTGAGCCGAAGAAGAAAGGCTTGCCGCTGAGGAAGAAGCACGTAAGGCTGAAGAAGACAGGCTGAAAGCTGAAGAAGAAGCGCGCAAGGCTGAGGAAGCAAGACTTGCGGCTGAAGAAGAGGCAAAAGCTGAAGAGGAAAGACGTAAAGCCGAGGAAGAAGCGCAGGCTGCTGAAGAAGCAAGGCTGAAGGCTGAAGAAGAAGCCAGACTTGAGGAAGAGGCACGTCTTGAAGAAGAAAGGCTTAAGGCCGAAGAAGAAGCTCGCCTTGAAGAGGAAGCCATCCTGAAGGCTGAGGAAGAAGCTCGCCAGGCAGAAGAAGCAAGGCGTGCGGCTGAGGAAGAAGCACGCAGGGCTGAAGAGGAAAGGCTCAGAGCTGAAGAAGAGGAAAGACGTAAAGCTGAAGAAGAAGCCCGTCTTGCAGAAGAGGCCAGACTGAAGGCTGAGGAAGAGGCAAGGCTCAAGGCCGAGGAAGAAGCCCGTCTTGCTGAGGAAGCAAGACTTAGAGAAGAAGAGGAGAAGCGCAAAGCTGAGGAAGCTGCACAGGCTGAAAAGGAAGCAGGTCCTGTCAGACTTGCAGATATGTACGGCTTCAAAGGTGGAGCGAGCCTGGAGGCATACTCAGGCTTGTACGGAATGAAGGCTGAGGCAGAAGAAGTTCCGGCAGAGCCTGAAAAGCCTGAAGAACCTGTAATAGAGCCGGCTGAGGAGCCGGTCCAGGAGGCAGTTCCTTCAGAGGAGACTCCGGCAGAGCCTGAGATCGAAGAGTCAGAAGCCGAAGCTGAGCAGGAAGCAGCGCCAAAGCCTGAAACAGTGGAAGAACCAGAAGTGGAAGCAGAGCCTGAGACAGCAGAAGTTCCTGAAACACAGCCTGAAGAAGTAAAAGAAGAGCCGGCTGAAAGTGAAGAAGTCATTTCTTCCGGAGATCCATGGGCAGGGTACAGCGCCGGTCCGGCAGCTGCCGCTCAGGAGATCGCTCCAGAGGAACATATCCCGACGATCGAAGAGACTATAGAACTTCCAAAGGCGGTAGCGCCTGAAAAGGATTCAGAAGAAGCTGACGAGATCATTGCTGCTGTAGAAACAAAAGTCGGTGAAGAAGAGGCAGAAGCAGCAGAGAAAACTGTAGAAGCGGCAGAAGCGGAAGCCGCAGCCAAAGCAGAGGCTGCCGCAGAAGAGACAGCTGCACAAGAAGCAGGTGCGGAAGAAGCTTTACCAGCTCAGAAGAAGGCTGACGTCGTCTTCGCACAGGAGAATGAAGTCGTTCCTTCGATCATCACTGATAAAGAAAAAGTGCTCACCGGGGAAGACCACAGCGGGCGCAATCTGCTGAATATAGTAGTGTTCGGAGGCATCGC
>CAZBFD010000005.1:5266-18144 GCA_964491055.1 uncultured Eubacterium sp. | reverse complement strand
AAGGCAGGGGCGTTTTCTTTTACGAGTTTTCCGCAGTCGGTGCTTCCATCAGGTGAGGCGAGGATGACAGTGTTCTCCGGTACGCAGGTCAGGATCACCATGGACGGAACTGCGGTTCCGGCAGCCTTGCTCAGCCTGTCGAGCTGCTTGACTATCGAAAGCAGGTCGTCGACGCTCAGGTCTTCATAATATCTCGCCTCGGTTTTATTCCCGGATGAGATGACCGACTCAGCCTCACTTGCTACCACGCGCTTTGCCATACCGGAAAGCCTGTCATGGAGCGCGCGGTTCTTATCCTGCGCGATCTCATATTTCTCCTTCAGGTCCTCCAGACCGCATGACATGCCGCATGCGATGTCGTACATGTCGTCGAGCCGCTTCTGGTAATGCCTGAAGGCTCGTTCGCCGCACTCGAGGTAGATGCGGGACATGCCTTTGTTCGGCTCGATCTTGTAGATCTTTATCATACCGACCTGCCCGGATGAAGACGGGTGCGTCCCGCAGCACGCTACGCAGTCATAAGGCTCCGGCAGCTCGCCGACTGTCACGATCGAGATGTCCTCATCAAAAGCAAGTTTCTTCCGGAGAGGCATTTTCTCTGCTTCTTCTCGGGTGTCGAAATATGATCTCACGACCGGCGCGTCCGCCCAGATCACGCGGTTAGCCTCAGCTTCAGCTTCTTCAGCCATCTTCCAGGTCACGTGATCCGCATGTGGAAGTCCGAGACGGTCCTGCACATCATGATCAAAACCCAGATCGATCGTCATATAGTCGTCTCCCATGTGGAAGCCCTTGTTTACCGCACCGAAAAGCCTGTAAAATGCTCCGGATAGGATGTGCTCACCAAGGTGCCGCTGCATATTGTCGAAGCGGTGCTCCCAGTCTATCGTGAGCACCATCTTATCGCCGGGAACAGGAAGCGGAGCATGCCCTGAAAGTGTATGATACACTGCGCCGTGCTCTTCCTGCACATCGTTTACATAAAAAACCTGCTCTCCATGTTCTGTAAATTCAGCAGTGCCGGTGTCGCAGCTCTGGCCGCCGCCCTCCGGGAAGAACACTGTCTGGTCAAAGACGACCCTGCACATCTGTTCGCCATCATCTGAGGACATCCGTTCGTCTGTAGCGTCAGTCACGACCGCTGTACATGACCTCAGATACGTGTTGTTTTCATACAGTTTAGTGGTTTTCATCAGATCCTCCGATGTATGGAAAAAATGTCTGAAAAAGAACACAAAATGTGGATAACTTCGTATTGACAAGAAACGAGCATACAATTTAGCAAGTGATTTCAATGCGTGCAGCGTTTTAAACTATCCACATGCCTAAGTTGATAAAATCAGCCGCTCAGGTGTTAATAACATGTGGATAACACCCGAGCACCGCAGAATTCCGCCCTGCTCCCAGCCATGGAAAACATCCGTTCAGACACGAACAAGTGTTAACATAATTTCACGCTTTTTTTTACGCTGAAGTGTGTTTTTGGGGACGGTTCTGAAAAACACATTATTCTGTCGGCTGTGTGATCTGTTTCAGGAATTCGTTGAAGTCGTCGTAGCCGCTGGACAGGAACTGCCCCATGACCGGCTCGTTCAGCTCGTAGTTGCCGGTAAGCTCGAGTGATTTGTATATCGGTGAGAACACGAGGTCGAGCTCCATCATCGCGAGGTCGCGCTGATCGCCTGATGAGCAGATGAACTGTCCGGTCGACGTGATGTGGTAGATCCCGAATATATCGTCGTAAAGCTTGAAATCCCTGGTATCCACGTGGTTGTTGTTCGGCCTGAACAGCATGAATGAGATGCCGTCTTCTTCTTCAACGAAGGATGACCGCCTTGTGAACGGGGTGGAGTCCTGTGTCAGCTCTTCAGCGTCATCAGCCATCTTGTATACCATGATGAATTCCGAGTGGGAAAGCGACATGTACGCTTCCGTGTCGGAGATCTTCATTCTTGAAGTTCTTTTATATGAAGTGATGCCTCCGTTAAGCAGCGTGATCTCTGAGATCCAGAGCTCGTAGCGCTGGTCGGATTCGACGAGCGACCTGCAGATCACGTCGTTCTTGGAGTTATAGCTTATCCGGTTGCTGTGCAGCGTGAACAGAGTGCCGCGCGCAGGCGACGCTTCGCGCCCGAGCTTTCCGTATGACAGGAACCTGATGCCGTCTTCGTCGCTGTCGCAGATACGCATCATGAAGTAATTGATCTTCTCGTTCGCCGAAAGCGGGGCCTTACAGATCTTCTGCATAAGCACTGCCTTTCCGCTTTCGTCAAGCTCGATCTTCTGCTGAAGCATTTTCTTCAGCCGTATAGTTATCTTAGGGAGAGGCTCCCCCGTACGCTTATTGACTTTGATGAATTCCTGGATAAGGTAAAGAGCCTCGGATTCGTCGATCCCGATCTTCCGGCCGCCGAGCCCGCCCGCGTAGGAGATCTCCTTCTCGCGGAGAGCGTTCTCATCCGTGCCGCTCACCTCGTCGAACCGCTCGAACCCCGTGTCGACCGCATCAAAATAGAAGTACTGGTGGATGTCTGTATCCAGCCGGTCCTTCCAGTAGATGCACATCGCATTCACGCCCATCAGCCTGGTGTCCGTGACCCACGCCGACACGAAGACGTAAGGCTTCTGCTCCTCCGAGCTGTCCGCCGGCTTTCCGTCAAGCCCGCCCTTTATCACTTTGAAAGGTGAATCTGCCATGATTTTCTCCTGCATCAAAATCTTCTTCGTAATTCAAGTATACTGTGATTTTTCAATCAGTACAAGAGCCCTTGACATAAGTTGGGCAGATAGTATAATAGTATCGTCCTTATCACGAGTGGCTGAGGGAATAGGCCCTTTGAAGCCCGGCAACCTGTGATGATCATATAGATTGACAAGGTGCCAAATCCTACAGGTATTTATCTGATATCTGAAAGATGAGGAATGATATCGAGTATGTCATGCCTTTTCTTTCATTATGAAGAAAAGGCATTTTTACTTTTTCATTCAGGAGAGGACAGGGTATATATCTCAATGGAGCCGGATAGGCAGTACCAGGTCATCTGGAGAGATCCGGCTGGTTATTGAAGGAGAACGACATGAAAAAGTTTTTTACCTCTGAATCTGTAACTGAGGGGCATCCTGACAAGATCTGCGACCAGATCTCGGATGCGATCCTGGATGCGATCCTGGCTGAGGATCCGTATGGAAGGGTAGCCTGCGAGACGACTACGATCACGGGCTACGCGATGGTGATGGGAGAGATAAGCACCAAGTGCTACATCGACATCCCTTCGATCGTAAGGAGTACGATCTGTGAAATAGGCTATGACAGGGCCAAGTATGGCTTTGACGGAAGTACATGCGCCGTGCTCACTGCGATAGACGAGCAGTCGAGCGACATCGCGATGGGAGTTGACGATGCCCTTGAGCATAAAGAAGGCACCATGACTGACGAGAAGGAAGCGATCGGTGCCGGCGACCAGGGCATGATGTTCGGATATGCCTGCAACGAGACGCCTGAGCTCATGCCGATGCCTATCTCACTTGCGCACAAGCTCGCGAGAAGGCTTGCGGAAGTACGGAAAGACAAGACTCTGAAATACTTAAGGCCTGACGGGAAGACCCAGGTGACAGTTGAGTACGACGACGATAAAGTAAAAAGGGTGGATACAATACTCGTTTCAACGCAGCACGATCCTGACGTTACACAGGAAACGATCAGGGAAGACATGATCGAGTACGTCATCAAGCCTGTCATTCCGGCTGAGCTGATTGACGAGAACACGAAGATCCTCGTGAACCCGACAGGAAGATTCGTAATCGGCGGTCCTAAGGGAGACTCCGGCCTCACCGGAAGGAAGATCATAGTCGACACTTACGGCGGATATGCCCGCCATGGCGGCGGATGCTTCTCGGGCAAAGACCCTACGAAGGTGGACCGCTCAGCATCGTATGCCGCAAGGTACGTTGCGAAAAACCTCGTAGCTGCCGGCCTCGCCGACAGATGTGAGATCCAGCTCGCATACGCGATCGGAGTCGCAAGGCCTGTATCCATCATGGTGGACAGCTTCGGGACAGGAAAAGTGGACGACGAGAAGCTCGCGGACATCGTTAACAGGCACTTTGACCTGAGGCCTGCCGCGATAATCGAGAAGCTCGACTTAAGGCGCCCGATCTACAGGCAGACAGCAGCTTACGGTCACTTCGGAAGGACAGATATCGACCTTCCGTGGGAGCACCTGGATAAGGTAGACGAGCTTAAGGCAGAGCTTGAGTGAGTCTCCGGGAACAATTAAAATGCAGTACGAGCAGCGCCTGGACGGAAAAAATATTTGCCGTGATATAGGCGCTGCTGTTATAATAAAAACGCTATTTATTATATAATGTAATTAAACAAGCAGGAGCAGATAATTTGGGAGTTAAAGTAGCAAAGTTCGGCGGCTCGTCCGTCGCAGACGGGATACAGCTCGAGAAGATGAGGAAGATCATCGCGAGCGATCCTGAAAGAAGATATATCGTAGTTTCAGCACCGGGAAAGCGCTTCACAGGCGACAACAAGATCACGGATCTCCTGTTCCTGTGCCTCACGCAGATGGAGAATAACATCCCGTGCGACCAGATATTCCAGGTGGTATGCGACAGGTTCACCGCAGTCAAGCTGAACCTGGACATAGACATCGACCTCACCGGAGATTTTGATGAGATAAGGGAGCGCATGGGAAACGGCGCGAATCAGGATTATGTCGTATCGAGGGGTGAATACCTGTCCGCGAAGATCGTCGCGGCATACTTAGGCTATGATTTTGTCGACACAGAGGATCTCATCATGTTCGACAAGCGCGGCCGCGTGATGCTGGACGAGACAGACGCACGCCTCGCCGCAGAGCTCTCCATGCATGAGCGCGCGGTGCTCCCGGGGTTCTACGGAACGAACATCGAGACCGGTGCGATCAAAACCTTCTCGCGCGGCGGATCGGACATCACCGGATCACTCGTCGCGAGGGCCGTCAAAGCTGACGTCTATGAGAACTGGACGGATGTATCCGGGTTCCTTATGGCAGACCCGCGCATCGTGAAAGACCCGAAGCCGATCGGGAACATTTCATATATGGAGCTCCGTGAGCTGTCATACATGGGTGCGTCAGTCCTTCATGAAGACGCGATCTACCCGGTACGCCTCGCGGGGATCCCGATCAATATCAGGAACACAAACCAGCCTGAAGACAGGGGAACCATCATCACTGCGGAGCACGACCCCAAGGACAAGCGGGTGGTCACCGGTATCGCCGGGAACAAAGACTTCACCGTAATAAATATCTACAAGAACACACTGAATAAAGAGATCGGCTTCGTAAGAAGGCTCTTGTCCATCATCGAAGACCACAGGATAAACTTTGAGCATATCCCGACAGGTATCGATACCGTGTCGATCATCATTTCCAATAAGGAGATCGACGAGAAGCTCGACGATGTAATGGAAGACATCGAGCTACAGCTTAAGCCCGACCACATCGACGTATACACCGACATCGCCCTTATCGCGACCGTCGGCTGCGGCATGAGCTTCCGGCCCGGCGTTTCCGCGACGCTCTTCAGCGCCCTTGCCAAGAACGATATAAATATCCGCATGATCGACCAGGGATCAAGCGAGATGAACATCATAATCGGAGTAGCTAACAAAGACTTCGAGGACGCGATCAGGACGATCTACGACGCATTCAACGAATAGCATGGTTGAATTTCTTAAAGAGCATCAGCTGAATATTATGCTTTTCATGAGCGGGATCTGCGCGATCCTTGCTTTTCTTACGATTTTTACAGGCACGCTGTCGGCCAAGAGGCGGCGTATACTGGCATCGCTGGAAATAGCAGCGATGTTTTTGCTTTTAATGGACCGCTTCGCGTATATCTACAGGGGCGACGTGAGCGATCTCGGATGGTGGATGGTGAGGATCAGCAACTTTTTGGTATTCTTCCTCTCGCTCTTTATCCCGCATGTGATAACGCTTTATCTGTATGACCTGTACAGGAATGAAGGCAAGATGAAGACTATTCCGAAAAGGCTCTGGCTCTGTGAGGTGCTTTTCACCGTGGGTGCGGCTCTGCTTGTCATTTCACAGTTCACTGGTCTGTATTACACGTTCGACTCAATGAATCAGTACCAGCGGGCGCCTGGATTCATCATATGCTATATAATGCCGTTCCTTATCATAATCCTTCAGCAGAGCGTAGTTATCCAGTACCGGAAGCTGCTGAGCCGGCCGCTGCTGTTCTCTCTTATACTTAATACAGTCGTTCCGGTCATCGCAGCTGTATTACAGATATTCATGTATGGCGTTTCTCTGACAAACATGACTACAGTGGGTCTGGCCGTACTGCTTTATGTATATGCGCTTGTCGATCTTAATCAGTCGCTTGAACGTGCGAGGAAAGCGGAGATCGAGTCATATAAAGAGGCGCACCGGCACGAGCATGCTCTGTTCGAGCAGACTGCTGAGGCGCTTGTAAACGCTATCGATGCTAAGGATACGTACACACGCGGCCATTCGTCAAGAGTCGCCCTGTATTCCCAGCAGATCGCAAGAGAAGCAGGGATGTCTGATGAAGAATGTGAAAGGATATACTTCGCCGGGCTTCTTCATGATGTGGGGAAGATCGGTGTTCCGGATGTGATCATAAACAAGAAGGGCAGGCTGACTGACGAGGAATACGCGGAGATCAAAAAGCATCCGGTGTACGGCAACCAGATACTCTCGAGCATTCAGCAGTCGCCGTACTTAAGCATAGGCGCTCATTACCATCATGAGCGCTATGACGGAAAAGGTTATCCGGACGGCCTTATCGGGGACGATATACCTGAGATCGCAAGGATCATCGCAGTCGCTGACGCCTATGACGCCATGACTTCAATGAGGAGCTACAGGGATACTGTTCCGCAGCAGAAGGTCCGTGAGGAGCTTTTTAAAGGAATGGGCACTCAGTTCGACGCGAAATATGCCAAGATAATGCTGCATCTTATCGACCTCGACCTTGAGTACCAGATGAGGGAAAGAGCAGCCGGCGGAAAAGCAGGCTCAGGGTCCAGGCTTCGCTGTGATTCCATATACAACGACTGCACTATGGGAGCCCTTATCACTGACCACATAACGAGGATGAGCTTCTACTGCAGGAGCGACGACGGCTTCACGGAGGACGAGGCCGCACCGTGCCTCATATTGTTCGACTCGCTCGACGGAAGGGTGCATGTCAGCGACGAGCGCAGGAAAGACCTGCTGTATTTTGAGTATGCGAAGCTCAGGTTCAACGGACAGTCAGAGCGCGAGGGAGCAAGGAAAATAGAGACAGACGAGGTTTTGATGCCTGAAGAGGATCAGGAAAAGAGTGGCGCGGCCGCGGGCATGAAATATTACAAGCGCTATGATGTTGAAGCTGTGCATATAAAAGACCACGCGATGATCAATATCTCGGATGGAAAGAAGACCTTACAGTCTGTCATAGCCCTTCCGGACAGTGTGAGATTCATGTATATCTCTCTTACCGGTGAGCACTGCATGCTTACGAATATACATATCGTGCAGGAAGAAGACAATGTTGCGGAAGATCATATCCCGAGGATAGCGGAGGAGATAAGCTACATAAAAGACTGCCCGGAGGGTGACATCCCTAATATCGAGGTCGACGGATGGTGTGAGAAGAAAACACAGGGCATCCCGCTGGACCGTGATCTCAGGATCACTTTCCACACGAAGAGCCTTCCGACTGCGAGGCTCGTATGGCACTGCCCATATGTCAGCATATACACATCAGAAGACGGCGCACCATACGGAGACACGTACCGGGAGTACATACTGACAAGGCTCGACGGCGAGAACTGGGAATCCGACGAATACGCAGATAACAAAGTGATTATCAACAGGACTGACGATTTCGACAGCTGGACTGACTGGAAGGAAAAGAACAAAGCCGGGTTCGACTGCGAAGTCCTTATAAACAGAGACGGAAACACTGTGACCATCACCACTGAGAACTTCGGCATTTCTATCAGGTCGATCACCACCATAAAAGACGACGTCGATAAGCTATACGTCGCTCTTACAGGCGACCAGGTCGCACTGACTGATATACATGTAAAATAACCTATTCTATATAGATCCCATGAAGAATCTTCTGAAAAATCTGAAAGACCATAAGCTGCAGATACTCTTCATCTTTGCGGTGCTTATGGTGCAGGCGTACTGCGACTACGCGCTTCCGAGATATACCCAGGATATCATCGATATCGGTATCTTCAACTTCGGATATGAGGGGACGATACCGGAAGGCGTGACGCAGGCGGAGATGAACGCGAACCAGACGGCGTATCTCTGGAGCGAAGGCTCTAAGATGCTCGTAATGTCTCTTATCATGTTCCTCGCGTCTGCTGTGGTCGCGTACGCTGCGTCGAGGGTCGGCGCTAAGATCGGGCGAGATCTCAGGAGCCGCATCTTCAGGAAGGTCATACAGTACTCCAGCGCTGAGATGGACCGCTTCTCGACAGCGTCTCTCATCACGAGGTGCACGAACGACGTCCAGCAGATACAGCTTGTCCTTACGATGATCCTCAGGATGCTCCTTTATGCTCCTGTGATGGCGGTATGGGGAATAGTCAACGTCGCGCGGACAGGAGCGGGGATGACATGGATCATCGTGCTCGCGGTGCTCACCGTCCTCGGCTTCGTTTCACTTCTTATGACGATCACCATACCGAAGTTCAAGATGATGCAGACTCTCATGGACGGCCTCAACCTGGTGTCACGTGAGATCCTGACAGGCCTTCCTGTCATCCGGGCGTTCGGAAGCGAGAAGATGGAGGAGAAGCGCTTCGACGACGCCAACAAAGCCCTGACTTCTACCCAATTGTTCACGAACCGTGTCATGAGCATGATGCAGCCTACGATGATGCTCATCATGAACGGCCTTATCGTGCTCATAACGTGGACAGCTGCTCACAGGATAGATGACGGTGAGATGCAGATCGGCCAGATGACCGCGTTCATAACATATTCAATGATGATCGTGCTCTCGTTCCTCATGATGAGCATAATGAGCATAATGCTTCCGAGGGCGGGAGTTGCGGCAGACAGGATCGAAGAGGTACTTACGACTAAATCATCTATTGCTGATCCGGAAAAGCCTGAGAAGATGGAGAAGCATGACGGCGAGGTCGTGTTCTCGCATGTCGATTTCCGCTATCCGATGGCTGAAGAGGATGCGCTCTCAGATATAGACTTTACCGCAAGAGCCGGTGAGACGACCGCGATCATAGGGAGCACGGGCTCAGGGAAGAGCACGCTCGTAAATCTCATCCCGAGGTTCTATGACGTGACCGGCGGATCTGTCAGCGTGAACGGAACAGACGTGAGAAAGCTGGATCTGGACGAGCTCAGACGGTCGATCGGGTTCGTGCCGCAGAAAGGCGTCCTGTTCTCGGGAACTATTGCTGAGAACTTACGGTTCGGAAATGAAGACGCGACGGACGAGGAAATAAAAGAAGCTGCGGATCTTGCGCAGGCTTCAGAGTTCATATTTGAAAATGAAGACGGGATGGAAAGAAAGGTCTCGCAGGGCGGAAGCAACGTATCCGGCGGCCAGAAGCAGAGGCTCGCGATCGCCAGGGCGCTCGTGAAGAAGCCGGACCTTCTTGTTTTTGATGACAGCTTCTCAGCTCTCGACATGAAGACCGACGCAAAGCTCCGTGACGCGCTTGAGAAAAAGCTTAAAGGCGTCACCAGGATCATAGTCGCGCAGAGGATAAGCACGATCGTGAGAGCTGACCAGATAATTGTTCTGGACGACGGCAAGATCGCCGGAAAGGGCAGGCACCAGGAGCTCATGGAGTCCTGCCGTGTATACAGAGAAATAGCGGAGTCACAGCTTTCAAGGCGCGAGCTCGCCGAGCTTGCGGAAGAAGCCGGAGCTGCCTTTGAAGTACCGGGAAAGGAGGCGGAATGATGGCTGACGAAAAGTCTGAGATCAAAAAGCCTCCACAGGTGACGATGCAGAGAGGCCCTGGCGCGGGGATAGGCCCGGCGGAAAAGCCGAAGGACTTCTCCGGAGTGCTGCTGAAGCTCATGCGCTACATGGGCAAAGCCAGGTATGCCGTGCTCATCTCCATGGTATTTGCTGCCGGCGGGACCTTGTTCCAGGTGCTCGGCCCTAAGGTCATGGGAATGGCTACGACTGAGCTTGCGAACGGTTTCGTCGCGAAAGCGAACGGAACAGGCGGGATAGATTTTGACCGGATCTGGCAGATCCTGATGATGACGCTCGGAATATACCTTATAGCGAGCCTCTTAAACGTGATACAGGCGCAGATAATGGCAAGCGTCACGCAGAAGCTCGGCTACAGGATGCGGCGCGACATCTCCGAAAAGATAAACAGGATGCCGATGAAATACTTTGAGAGCAGGCCGTACGGCGATGTGCTCTCAAGGATAACGAACGACGTCGACACATTCGTGCAGAGCCTGTCGCAGAGCGTCGCCATGATCATCCAGTCCGTCACGACCGTGATCGGGACCGTGATCATGATGCTCACGATATCACCTCTCATGACAGCTATCGCGATGGTGATACTCCCGGTGTCCGGCGCGATGGTGGGGCTTCTCGTCCGGCTCTCCCAGAAGCACTTCGTAACACAGCAGGAGTATCTCGGATCGATCAACGGCAAGGTTGAGGAGAATTTCTCCGGCCAGCTCGTGATCAAGGCCTTTGGCCGCGAGGCTGCTGCGCAGAGGGATTTTGATGCGGATAATGACGTGCTGTACAAGTCAGCGTGGAAGGCGCAGTTCATCTCAGGGCTCATGCAGCCTGTGATGTTCTTCGTCGGAAACCTTGGGTACGTCGGGGTCGCCGTATCCGGCGGATTCCTCGCGATAAAGGGAGTTATCGGGATCGGCGACATCCAGGCGTTCATACAGTACGTAAAGAACTTCACCCAGCCGCTCCAGCAGATAGCGCAGGTCATGAATCAGATACAGTCCATGTCCGCCGCGGTCGAGAGGGTGTTCGAGTTCCTTGAGGAAGAGGAAGAGGATAAAGGCGACGCGAGCATCGGCGCGGCAGAGCCCGGCGCTATGGAAAAGCTCGGAGACGCTGCGAAAGTCGCGAAGAGCACGGTGCTTGGAGCAGTAGTAAAAGGCCATGTGACATTCGAGCACGTACGATTCGGGTATGACCCGGAGAAGCCGGTCATCCACGATTTCTCGGCAGACGTTCTTCCGGGACAGAAAGTAGCGATAGTAGGGCCGACCGGCGCCGGAAAGACCACTGTGGTAAAGCTCCTCATGCGCTTCTACGATGTCGATGCGGGGTCGATCAAGCTCGACGGAGTCGACATAAGAGACTACGACAGGCACGCGCTCCGCGAGAACTTCGGCATGGTCCTCCAGGACACATGGCTGTACTCCGCGTCGATAAAAGATAATATCAAATACGGACGGCCGGACGCGACCGACGAAGAAGTAGAGCAGGCAGCACGAGCCGCTCACATACACCACTTCATCCAGGCGCTCCCGGGCGGCTACGACATGCAGCTTAACGAAGAAGGGACAAACATCTCGGCGGGGCAGAAACAGCTGATCACGATCGCGCGGGCGATCCTCGCAGACAACAGAGTCCTTATACTCGACGAAGCGACATCATCCGTCGACACACGTACAGAAGAACTCATACAGAAAGCCATGGACAACCTGATGAAGGGAAGGACGAGCTTCGTGATCGCCCACCGCCTCTCGACGATAAGAAACGCCGACCTCATCCTTGTAATGGACCACGGCGACATAATAGAGCAGGGCACACACGAAGAGCTCCTTGCGAAGAACGGCTTCTACGCCAGCATGTACAATTCCCAGTTCGACTAAAAAGGTGTCAGAGGGGACAGTTCTTTTTGACATCTTTTAATGAAAAGTTGTCAAAAAGAACCGTCCCCATTGACACCTTTTGTCACCTTGTCACTGGCGGCGTAAATGTGATAAAATAAAATGGAATATAGTTTTGTTGTAGAATTGAGGCATAATATGAAAAAACTCATAACGATAAGCCGTGAGTATGGAAGCGGCGGAAGAGAGATCGGCAAACTTGTTGCTGAGAGACTGGGAGTACCTCTTTACATCAAGGAGATCATTACAATGGCGGCGAAGGAGAGCGGACTGTCGCCGGAGGTCATCGAAAGTGCGGAGCTTCAGGCGAAGAGCAGCTTTTCGTACACTCTGTCGTCTGCGGTCAGCTTCGGCGAGGGCTTTGGCGGTGAAGCGATCTCAATGAATGAGAAGCTTTTCCTGGCGCAGTTCGATGTCATCTCGGAGATCGGGGAGCGCGGTGAAGGCGTCATCGTAGGAAGGTGCGCCGATTATGTGCTGAGAGACGACCCGGACGTTGTGAATGTGTTCATCTACGGCGAGAAGGAAGATAAAATAAAGCGCTGCATCGAAGAATATGGCGATGACGCGGCGGGCGTGGAGAAGAAAATGGCCACGTATGATAAGGCCCGCAGGAATTATTATAACTATCATACATCACGGAAATGGGGCGAGTACAGCAACTATGACCTCGCCATCAATTCCAGCCTTGTCGGAGAGCAGGGAGCGGCAGACGTGATCTGCACGTACCTTGACGCCAGAGAAAGGAAGGCATGATATGGCAAAGGAAGAAAAGAAAGAACTCAGGGAAAAGATCAAGAACCGGGTCGAAAAACACTTAGAGAGAAAGATCGAGAAGAAAAAGAACAGAGCAAAGACAGCACTGAAGATTCTTCTGATCACGCTTGGCGTCGGGGCCTTTTTCGGCGCGGCGACAGTTCTCGGGATCCACGGGATGATCAAGAAGATCTTTGTGAACGAGAAGTGGCCTGACGAGGA
>CAZBFD010000005.1:3754-5166 GCA_964491055.1 uncultured Eubacterium sp. | reverse complement strand
GCGGCAGTGGTGATCCTGCTGTTCATCTCAGTGTTCGCATTCGTGCTGAGGATGATGACCGGCGGATTCATGAAGAAGTACGGAATGTACGGAAGCGGCACAAGTGATGACGACATCAATTACAGCGTTCCGTACATCGCGGTGCTTGGCATCGATGGCACGATCCAGGGCGACAGCGGGAGCGAGCTCCAGACACAGTCGTACCACCACTCATGGACGCTGAAGAAGATCAAGCAGCTTAAGAGCGACAGCAACAACAGGGCTTTGATCATGACGGTAAACACTCCGGGCGGAGGCGTCTACGAATCGGACGAGCTTTATCTTGCGATCAAAGACTACAAGGAATCGACGGGGCGTCCTGTCTATTCGTATATGGAGTCACAGGCGACTTCGGGCGGCTACTACATTTCCGCTCCGTGCGACAAGATCATCGCGAACCGGAACTGCTGGACCGGATCGATAGGCGTCACGATCGGGACTCTGTACAATATCACAGGGCTTCTCGAGAAGTACGGCGTGAAGACGGTCACGATCGATTCCGGCCCTAACAAGTCGATGGGCAGCATGACCGAGGAGCTCACCGAGGAGCAGCAGGAGATTTTACAAAGCCTCGTTGATGAAGCTTATGAGCAGTTCGTGGGAATCGTCGCCGAGGGCCGCGGCATGAGTGTTAAAGAGGTCAAGAAGATCGGCGACGGCAGGATCTACACGGCAAAGCAGGCAAAGGAGATCGGCCTGATCGACGAGGTCGCGACATACGACGAAGCAGTAGACGACATGAAGAAGCGCTTTGAGCTGGATTCATGCGTAGTCCATAAGATCGAGTACAAGAGCACCGAGCCGCTGATCTACAGGCTCCTTATGGAGACCGCCGAGATCGGTAGAAGCAGGACAGATACAGAGCTCGACGCGGTCAAGTCACTCATGGACCAGAACAGCAAGTTCACGGTCACATATCTCGCAGAGGTGCAGAAATAGCAGATAAGGAAAAGTTGTCAACGGGGACGGTTCTTTTTGACAACTTTTCCAGGAAAACAGGTACGATAGATGGGTTCAGAAATATTCACAGGATCATATCCGGAGATGGTCGTCGGGGCATATGTCGTGCTCAATTTGCTGGCGCTGTTTCTCCTGGACCATTGGCTCTGCAACGCATCTTTCAGCTACCGCATAAGCGTCGCGAAGCGTGTTATCGTGTGTTTTCTGTTTACTGCCATCGCTTCGCTCCCTGTTCTCGCGCTTTTCATCCGGGACGGGATATATAAATACTATCTTGAAAAATACAGCTATATCTGGATGGGATTCCTGATGTATTTCGGGGCTCTCATCCTTGTTTTGACTTTATTTGAGATAATCGTAAGGCTTATCGCTGCTGCTGCCGGGCATGGCGGCAGGCATGATAAAGATGCTGA
>CAZBFD010000005.1:0-3654 GCA_964491055.1 uncultured Eubacterium sp. | reverse complement strand
CTGATGATGAGTACGACGAGCAAAAGCCGGGACTTGCCGGAAGAGTGATCTCGGGGATCTTGATCGTGCTTATGATCGGAGCAGCTGTCGGGATAAATGTCTACGGCATGGAGCATGCTCGCGATACTGTCGTGACACGGTACGATGTGAAGATCGACAAGCACGTTAAGAACACCGATACCCTGAGGGTGGCGTTCGTTTCTGACTTCCACCTGTCGTATAACTCCGACCCGGCGATGATCTGGCAGATGGCCGAGAAGATCAACCGCGAGAAGCCGGACGTCGTGCTGGTCGGCGGGGATATGTTCTCGTCGAGCTACAGTGCGGTCCGTGATCATAAGGAATACATCAAAGCCTTTAAGAGCATCAAGGCGAAGGACGGCGTTTACTGGGTCTATGGGAACCACGACGTGGAAGAGCCTCTTTTCTGCGGATTCGCAATGGCGAAGCCTGAAGATGCGGTCCGCACGAAGAAGATGAAGAGGTTCCTTAAGAAGTGCGGCTTCAAGATCCTGGACGACAAGTACACAGCTATATGTAAAGGTGAAGTCCAGCTCGCAGGAAGGGCTGATAAATATAAGCCTGTGGACAGGGCGAAGAAACGTATGAAGCCGGAAGACTTCATGAGCGACCTTGATAATGATAAGCCGATCATTGTACTGGAGCATGAGCCGGATGACTTTAAGGCACTTTCAGAGATCGGCACAGACATCACATTCGCGGCGCACACGCACGCGGGGCAGATGTTCCCGGGGAATCTGGTCGTACAGGCGCTGCACGACGTAGCGTACGGCTGTAAGGACAGGAACGGGATGAAAGTTATCGTAACATCCGGCGTCGGGTGCTACGGCCCGCCGATAAGAGTGCTCACAGACAGTGAGATAGTTATAGCGGATATACATTTCAGTAAATAATGTGTTTTCCGGGGCAGAAAACACACACCGCCTGATGGAACAAGATCCCGGGCGGTATATATTTTTTCAGACAGGAGAGGAGTCAGTATGGGCGGATTTTTCGCAGCAGCATCGAGAGAAAACTGTATTTTTGATGTGTTCTTCGGGACGGATTATCACTCGCACCTCGGGACGAGGCGTGCGGGCATGGTCATGTATGACAGGAAGGATGGATTTCAGCGTGCGATCCATAACATAGAGAATTCACCTTTCAGGACAAAGTTCGAAGATGACGTGAACGAGATGCACGGCAACATGGGTATCGGATGCATTTCCGATTACGATCCGCAGCCTCTGCTCGTACGCTCGCATCACGGAACGTTCGCCATCATGACGGTGGGGCGCATCAATAACCATGATGAGCTCGTGAAGGACGTGTTCGACGGCGGCCATACTCATTTCCTCGAGATGAGCGGCGGCCTCATTAATAACACTGAGCTCGTCGCAGCGCTCATAAACCAGAAGGACAATCTGGTGGAAGGAATAAGATTCGCCCAGGAGCAGATAGACGGGTCGATGAGCATAGTTCTGCTTACTGATAAAGGTATATTCTGTGCGCGCGACCTTCTCGGGAGGACGCCTGTCACTATCGGGATGAAACCTGACGGATTCTGTGCTTCGTTCGAGGCATTCGCGTACAAGAAACTGGGCTATGTTGACTACAAGGAGCTCGGACCCGGTGAGATCGACGTGATAACGCCGGAGCAGGTGACGATCCTTATGAAGCCGGGTGATAAGATGCGTATATGCACCTTCCTCTGGGTTTATTACGGGTATCCTTCGTCAAGCTATGAAGGTGTCTCTGTAGAGGAAATGCGGTACAACTGCGGCGCGAACCTGGCGAAGCGCGACGGCATGACACGCGACGAAATCGACATAGTTGCCGGAGTCCCTGATTCCGGCATCGCCCACGCGATCGGCTACGCGAACGAATCACACGTTCCATATTCACGTCCGTTCATCAAATACACTCCGACCTGGCCGAGGTCGTTCATGCCGACGATACAGTCAAGACGTGATATGATCGCGAGGATGAAGCTTATCCCTGTGCATGAGCTGATCGATGGCAAAAGGATTTTGCTCATTGATGACTCCATCGTCCGCGGCACACAGCTCCGCGAGACGTGTGAGTTCCTGTACAATGACGGCGCGAAAGAAGTGCACGCCCGTCCGTCATGCCCGCCGATCATGTTCGGCTGCAAATATATAAGCTTCTCACGGTCGACTTCCGACATGGAGCTAATCGCCCGCAGGATCATCAGCCGCGAAGAGGGAGAGGACGTTTCACGCGAGATAGTCGACGAATACACGAACCCTGACTCCGACCGCTACAAGAACATGGTAGCCGGGATCTGCAGGCAGATGAATTTCACATCGCTTAACTACAACAGACTGGACGATATGCTGGACGCAGTCGGGATCGACAGGGACAAGCTCTGCACGTACTGCTGGAACGGGAAGGAATAGCAGCACACGCAGTCTCGCAGTTGGTTCTTATCTGCAGACAGTCATTACAGTTTGCTCGCAGGAAACAGAATTACTCGCAAACTCGCAGCATAAGCTGCTCAGACAGTGCTCGTGATTTAACTGTTTCCATTGCTCGCTTCACTGGATGACTGTGGCTGCAGTTAAGAAGGAACTGCGAGACTGCGTATGCTGCAAGAAGGTTATAATATGTTGATTGGGTGATAGGTATGGAATTCAGGAAGATGAGGAGGTTCGCGCAGGAGCTCGGCCATGACGCCTGCCTTGAAATGATAAGGCGCGCGACGTCAGGAGTGCTTTCTGTGGTCGGTGACGACGGGTATCCGTACGGAGTGCCGATGAGCTTTGTGTATGTAGATGAGCCGGATCTCAATGCGGTAAATGAGTCAGGTGCCGATGCGGCGGATAAGGCGAGTACCGAAGCTGTGGATAAGCCGGGAACCGAAGCTGTGGATAAGCCGGGAACCGAAGCTCTGGATAAACCGAGTTCCGATGCGGCGGATGGTGAACAAAACCCGGTCGGCTGTTTCTATTTCCACTGCGCTAAGGCGGGCCATAAGCTGGACGCGATCCGCGCGTGTGACAAAGCTTGCTTCACGGTCATCGACAGGGACGACGTGGTAGCAGATGAATTCACTACCTACTATAAGAGCGTGATCGCATTCGGGCGAGTCAGGATCATCGAGGATGAAGAGGAAAAGAGAAAAGCTATCTCGATTCTTACTGATAAGTACTCACCGGACGAATCAGAGGAAAAGAAAGCGGGCGAGATAAACAAGGAGATGCCGGCGTTCGTGATGCTTGAGCTCACAGTGGAGCACATGACCGGGAAAGAAGCGATCGAGCTTGTGCGGAAACGGAAAAAGTTTGAATAAACTATCCATGTTTCCCATTCGAATTGCTGATTGATCTAAGCGGATTATTGATTTTATACAGCATTTTCTATGATCCGCTTTGATCAATCCATTATTTCGTCCAAATGCTGAATGATATTGAGTGATTAAGAAGAAAATACATCTTTTTTAATAGAATGATGTATTTTTTAATTTATTACAAATAATTATACAGCATACTCATGAAAAACCCATCATTTCCTGTTGCGTGTGCTTTTAATGCTGACTTTTTATGCAGAATCAGCAAAATCATACAGCATTTTCAGATCCAGGTTTGAAGAGCTGTTGAACATACGTGAGTATTAGAAGTAAACACATCCCTT
>CAZBFD010000004.1:2658-25328 GCA_964491055.1 uncultured Eubacterium sp. | reverse complement strand
CATCACCATCATCACGCGGATGAAGTATTCGACCAGTTCGGAGTCGAGACAGCTAAGCGCTACACTAAGGAGCAGATGCTTTCGATCCTTGAGCAGCTCGAGGATGAAGAAGCATGCGGCATGGTGCTCAGGTCAAAGGGCATCGTGGAAGGTGAGAACGGCGAGTGGATCCACTTCGACTATGTGCCGGGCGAGCCTGAGGTGAGAACAGGTACTGCTGAGGCGACGGGCATGATCTGTGTCATCGGCACCGGCCTCAAGCAGGACCACATCAAAGCCCTGTTCGGCATCGAATAGAGATTTTTGCAGAAAGCAGCCGGACCGGCTGTCCGGAACTGACATAAAGAACGCAGGAGATTTTGATGAAAAAAGAGATACCGGTATACCTGTTCACGGGGTTTCTCGGAGCGGGCAAGACTACATTCATACAGGACACTCTGGAGTCGGAGGACTTCCTGACCGAGGAGTGTACGCTTTTCCTTGTCTGTGAAGAGGGCGAGGTCGAGTACGAGCCGGAGAAGTTCTTTGACAAGGACATCCATATCGAGGTCGTTGACGAAGAGGAAAAGCTCACGACTGAGCTGATGGACAGCCTGGCGGACAAGTACGACGCTGATGCTGTAATAGTTGAATATAACGGCATGTGGATGCTGGACACGATCTACGGGAACATGCCGCAGAACTGGTATGTAAACCAGGAGATGACATTCATCGAGTCGCCTGTGTTCCTGGCCTACAACCAGAACATGAGGCAGCTCGTCTTTGATAAGCTGAAGAGCTCGGAGCTCGTTGTGTTCAACAGGTTCGACCATGCATGGGACAAGCTGGAGTATCATAAGATAGTCCGTGTAGCGAACAGAAAATCACAGATCGTGTATGAATTCGGGCCGGATGATGTGGAGCCGGATGTATTCCAGGATCCTCTGCCATATGATATGAACGCGCCGGTGGTCGTGATAAAAGACGACGATTACGCCGAATTTTACCGTGACCTTAATGAGAATATGAATAACTACGATGGAAAAACGATAAAGGTAAAGGGCCGTGCCGTGACAGGGCAGGACATTCCGGACGGGAAATTCGTATTCGGCCGCCACGTTATGACATGCTGTGTGCAGGATATCCAGTTCGCCGGCATGGTATGCAGGTATCCATCGGGCATCAGGCGCCCGGAGAACGGACAGTGGGTCAAGATCACTGGTAAGATAAAGATCGAGACAGACCCGATATACGGCGACGGACTGCCGGGGCCGGTCGTGTACTGCACCAAGGTAACGGCGGTGAATCCTGCTGATCCGGAAGTCGCGCAGTTCTGATGAATTATACTTACATTTTAAAATGTGCTGACGGCACGCTATACACAGGATGGACGAACGACATCGAGAAGCGCCTTGCCGCTCATAACAGCGGGAAAGGCGCTAAGTATACGAAGTCACGGCTTCCTGTGTCTTTGTTTTATCTGGAGGAACATCAGAGCCGGCTCACAGCGATGAGAAGAGAGGTCCTGATAAAGGAAATGACGAGGAGTGAGAAGATGAAGCTTGCCGAGACCAAGAAGAGAATACTTCTGGTGAATGCATGCGTAAGGCCTGAGTCCAGGACTATGGAGCTCGCGCGTGAGGTGCTGAAGCATCTTAACGGCGCTGTCGAGGAAGTGAACATTGAAAAAGAGAAGATCCTCCCGCTCACCAACAAGCAGATGGAAAAGCGCCAGGCAGCATGTGACGCCGGGATCACCGACCTTCCGATGATGAAGTACGCCTGGCAGTTCGCCGAGGCCGATGAGATAGTAGTCGCAGCGCCGTACTGGGATCTGAGCTTCCCTGCGATACTTAAAGCATACTTCGAGCAGATAACAGTCTCCGGGGTCACGTTCAAGAACATGGGCGACGGTTCATACAAGAAGCTATGCAAAGCAAAGAAACTCTATTACGTCATGACTGCAGGCGGTCCGATCTACGAACCGAATCTCGGATATGAATACGTGAAGACACTCGTCTCAGAGTTCTACGGGATAAATGATATCACGCTTTTCACGGCGGAGATGCTGGACGTAGACGGAGCCGATGTGCCTGCGATCATGAAAGAAGCCGCTTTGAGAATAGATGATTATTTTGACAAGCAGAAGAACAGATAAGGGAGATGACATCGATTGAAACTGATCCATATATCAGATCTTCATATAGGAAAGCGCCTGTACGGCTATGACCTGGAGGATGACCAGCGGTACATCCTAAAGGAGATCATAGACTTGATCAGTGATGAGAAGCCTGACGCAGTGCTCATCGCGGGCGATATCTACGACAGGGCGGATCCGTCGGCAGGCTCAGTCAGGATATTCGATGATTTCCTGAGCATGCTCGCGGACACGGGCGTGGAATCGTTCGTAATATACGGAAATCATGACTCTGGCCAGCGTATTGCATATGGCTCAAGGCTTTTCGGAAAGTCCGGGATACATTTCTCGCCGGTATATGACGGTGAGGCACAGCACGAGACTCTGGAGGACGAGTACGGCAAGGTCAACATCTATATGCTCCCGTATCTCCGCTCAGTTGATGCTGCAGACGCTCTTGGCTCAATAGATGTCGACAAGTCAGAGCGGAACGTAATAGTCTCGCACCAGTTCGTAACGTCTGCGGTGCTCAGTGATTCCGAAGAGATGAACGTCGGTACTCTGGATAATATCGACGGGTCATGCTACAGCGCGTTCGATTACGCCGCGCTTGGCCATATCCACATGCCGCAGACTGTCCGGTCAAAATCCATAAGCGATAAGAGCATGATCCGCTACTCCGGAAGCCCGCTCGCATACTCATTTTCAGAGTCGGACAGTGTAGATAAATCCGTCACAGTCGTCCAGATGAAAGAGAAAGGTAAGACCAGCATCCAGACGATCGCTCTTGAGCCGCTCCATAAGATGAGAACGATCAAAGGCTCGTTTGACGAACTCATAAATGACGCGGGCCTTATAGAATCATGTAAAAACGATTATCTCAAAGTCATATTGACAGATGACACAGGCATAATGGACGCCATGAGCAGGCTCCAGAAAGTCTTTGATAATGTCATGACGCTGGAATACGAATACATGCGTGAGCAGACCGACGAGACTTTGATAGATGAAGTGCATGCTGAAGGAACGCCGGGAGAGCTTTTTGACGCCCTGTACCAGGAGCAGTACGGCGGAAATGAGATGAACGACTATCAGAAGGATGTTGTGGAAAAGCTGATAAGAGGTATCTGGGAAGGACAGGAGGCAGAAAATGAGGCCGATTAAGCTCACAGTTTCGGCCTTCGGGCCATACGCCGGGAAAGAAGTACTGGACATGGAAAAGCTCGGCGACAGGGGGCTCTACCTTATCACCGGAGACACCGGCGCGGGGAAGTCCACTCTTTTCGATGCGATAATGTTCGCGCTGTACGGGGTTACAAGTGCCGGAAAGCGCACAGCTTCAGAGATGCGCTCGACATATGCTGACCCGGAAATTGAGACATTCGTTGAGCTTGTCTTTGATTACGGCGGAAAGAGATATACAGTGCGGAGGAGTCCGGACTACATCAGAGAGAAGAAAAAGGGCACAGGTACGACGAATAATGTCGGTACAGCTGACCTGACTGATGAAAGCGGCCTTCATCTTACCAAGCAGACTGAAGTAAACAACAGGCTGAACGAGATCATCGGGCTGACTGCAGAGCAGTTCTCAGGTATCGCGATGATAGCCCAGGGTGAGTTCGAGAAGGTCCTTCAGGCAGATACTAAGGAACGACAGGCAATATTCAGAAAGCTCTTCAAGACGGACAACTATGAGATACTCTCGTTCAGGCTTAAGAGAATGGCCGCTGAGATGAAAAATGAGTGTGACCGCATAATGACAGAAATGGACACGCATATAAACTCATGCGAGGCAGCGCCTGACAGTATCGCGGGTGAACGTCTTGACGATGCGAAAGCAGGAAATGTGCCGGAAACAGAGATACCTGAGCTCTTCGAGAAGATAGCGGATCATGACCGCAAACTGTTCAATGAGGCTGATGAGGCTGCAGAGAAGACTAAAGCCAGGTATGATGAACTCAACAGGAAAGCTGGTGAAGCCAGGAATCTGAAAGCTGTTTCCGACAAGCTTGAGGGATACAGGAAAGACCTGGAGGAACTGGAAGAAAAGCAGAAGTACGCCGAGGAAGCACTTGTCACTGAGAAGGATCATGAAGAGGAAAGAAAGAAGCTCCGCGAGAAGATCACACTTCTAACAAATGATCTGAATAAATATGATGAGCTGGATCACAAGAAAGAAGCTGCAGATGAACTTAAGAAGATCCAGGATGAAGCTGAGGCTGAATTTACGGAGAATAAGAAGCTGCTGGACAATATTGCCTCCAGCCTTGCCGATACGATAGAAAAGCTCAGGCAATATGATGATACAGAAGAAAAGATACTCAGGCTGTCAGAAGAGAAGACGAAGGCTGCTCAGGCATATTCTGTCGCGACAGAATATGCAGCTGCAGTTCGTAAAAGAGATGAGCTGGTGAAGACTGCATCAGCTGCTGCAGATATGTACGCAAAGGCCAGGAAGAAAGAAATGCTTGCCGGTGACAGATATGTGCGTATGAACAGGAGCATGCTTGATGACAGAGCCGGATTCCTTGCTGAAATGGTCCTTAAGGAAGGTGAGAAGTGCCCGGTATGCGGATCTGTCGAGCATCCGGATATCGCAAAGCGAAAAAAGGACGCACCGACGGAAGATGAGGTCGAGCAGGCCAGGAACGAATGGAATGATTTGTCAGGGCAGATGAAAAAGAAAGCTGCTGAATCTGAGAAAGCTGCTGCTATGCTTGCAGCTTCAGAAGATGAGGTCAGTAAATATCTGAAAAAAATGCCGGAGCTGGAAGAGGCTGGTGACGAGGCAGAAAGCATTTACAGAGAGGCACTGGATGAGGCTCAGAATGCTCTGATGTCTGCAGAGGAAGATAAAAAGATAAGAGATAAGCTCAGGAATCAGCGTGACAGGCTTGCCCCCGAGAAGGAAGAGAGGACTGAGGTTCTGAACAGTCTGGAGCAGGATGTGAAAGTCATAGGCCAGAAATATTCCGCAGCGCTTGAAAGCTATAAAGAAACGGAGAGCATGCTCGAGTTCGGAAGCCGGGCAGATGCCGAGCATGAGATAGAAAAGCTGAGCAGTAAGCTGTCGGAATCAGAAAAGGCACTAAAGGCCGCAGAGGAAAATGAGCGTGAGCTGAAAGGAAAAACAGACGAGCTTAACGGCCAGATCAGGTCGGCAGAAGAACAGACAAAGGCTTTCGACCGTGAGAGTTTTGATAAGATGGAGACAGAGCTTGCTGATCTGGAAGAAGCAGCTGAGCAGGCACAGAACGTCAGGAACGAGATAAGCGCCAGGATCAGGTCAAACGAGCGTGAATTCGCTGCCTACCGTAAATGTGCTGAAGAATGGAAACAAAGTGCGCAGGAATATGAACAGATAAAAGATCTGGCAGACACTGCGTCCGGTGAACTCACAGGGCACACCAGGATAATGCTTGAGACATTCGTACAGACCGCGTATCTTGACAGGATACTGAGACATGCGAACAGAAGGCTGTCCAGGATGTCCGAAATGAGATATGAGCTCATCAGGAAAACGAGCGGTTTCGGCAAGTCGCACCAGAGCGGGCTGGACCTAAACGTTATAGATCATCATAACGGTACAGAACGGAGTGTGAATACACTTTCCGGCGGGGAATCATTCATGGCAAGCCTTTCACTTGCGCTGGGGCTTTCAGAAGAGATCCGCGAGGCGTCCGGCGGGATACGCCTCGATACGATGTTCGTGGACGAAGGCTTCGGGACACTTTCAGAAGACGCCCTGTCAGCTGCCGTGAAGGCTTTGATGGAGCTCTCCGAAGATGACAGGCTCGTCGGGATAATTTCACATGTTGAGGAGCTGAAACAGCGCATCGACAAGAAGATCGTGATAACTCACGACCGTGTAAAAGGGAGCCATGCGAAGATCGAAGTGTGACCGACATTGTCACATTTATGTGAAATATGGTAAAATAAACTATTATTTGTAATTTAAGGGGAGTAATCATATGCCGATCAAAGTTCCTAATGACCTGCCTGCTGTCGAGACGCTGACGAATGAGAATGTATTCGTGATGACGGATACACGTGCAATGACGCAGGATATAAGGCCGCTTCAGATACTTATCCTCAACCTGATGCCGACTAAGATAGACACAGAGACTCAGCTGACGAGGCTGCTCGGGAACACGCCGCTCCAGGTGGAGCTGGACCTGCTCCAGACGAGTACGCATAAGTCGCATGTCACGGCTGAGGAGCACATGCTAGCGTTCTATAAGACATTCGATGACATAAAGGGCAATTATTATGACGGCATGATCATAACAGGCGCGCCGATCGAGCACCTTGAGTTCGAGGAGGTCGAATACTGGGACGAGCTCTGTGAGATCATGGAGTGGACCAAGACTCACGTACACTCGACGTTCCATATCTGCTGGGGCGCCCAGGCGGGGCTTTATTACCACTATGGCATCAAGAAGTATCCGCTCCCGGAAAAGCTTTCGGGAGTCTTCCTGCATCATCTCGACTATAACAGAGGAATGCTGTTCAGAGGTTTTGATGATGAATTCTACGTGCCGCATTCGAGAAACACCACGGTCCACAGAGAGGACATCGAAGCAGTCCCGGAACTCAAGATAATCGCAAGCTCCGACAAGGCCGGAGTCTTTGCCGTGAAGTCGGAAAAGTACCGTCAGATATTCATAACAGGACACTCAGAGTATGACGCCGACACGCTTTTGAAAGAGTATGTGCGCGATAAGAAAGCAGGCATCAACCCTCACGTCCCGGACAATTATTTCCCGAATGACGACGACACAAAGCCGCCTGTAGTGCGCTGGAGATCATGCGCGAACCTGCTGTACTCCAACTGGCTGAATTATTTCGTGTACCAGTCGACGCCGTATGACATCAGCAGGATCAGTGAGGAGGATCTGGCACCTGCGGAAGAGATACATGCCAAGTCCAAGGTCGCGAAGTTCGGCGGGACATCACTTGCCGATGCAGAGAGGATCAGGCAGGCAGCAGAGATCATCAAAGCCGATAAGGCGCTGAACTACGTTGTTGCGTCAGCCCCGGGGAAAGTGGGCTCGCACGACAAGAAGATCACGGACATCCTTGTCGACGCGCATGAAAAATACGAAAGCACCAAGGATATAAGGGCTCTTGACAGGGCACTCAAGAAAGTAAAGGACAGGTTCCAGGAGATCGTGGACGGACTCGGTGTGGATATCGATCTTGAGAATGAGTTCAAGGCGATCAAGGGAAGATATATCGGGACACATAACCGTGACTATCTGGTCTCACGCGGAGAGTACCTGAATGCGAAGATACTATCGGCGTATCTGGGATACGATTTCATAGACGCGGCAGACGTGATATGCTTTAACGAATATGCTGAATTCGAAAAGGAGTCGACGAACGAGAAGCTTAAAAACGAGCTGAAGAAACACGGGCATGCTGTGATCCCGGGATTCTACGGGGTCAATCCATACGGGCTTGAGGTGACATTCCCGCGCGGAGGATCTGACATAAGCGGCGCTGTAGTCGCTGCAGCCTGCGGAGCTGACGTGTATGAGAACTGGACTGACGTTCCGGGATTCATGATGGCTGATCCGAAAGTCGTGAAAGACCCGCTGGTTGTTCCTGTAGTTTCATATGAAGAGATAAGAGAGCTTTCGCTCATGGGCGCTGAGGTCGTCCACGAGGATGCGATCACGCCTGTAAGAGAAGTCGGAGTCCCGATCCACATCAGATCGACATTATCGCCTGATGAGAAGGGAACCATGATCGTGAAGAACGCCGACTATTACAGCGGCATACTTGACATTAGCGGAATGGCCGGGAAGCCGGGATATGCCAGCATCGTGATCGAGAAGCCGAGGCTGAACGAGAACCTTGACTTAAGAGCAGCTGTCATGAACGTACTTGCAGATAACGGCATAAACGCCGTGCATACCCTTTCAGGCATCGATTCCATGAATATCTTCGTAAAGCAGAGTGAGCTCGAAGGGCATGCAAGGGCAGTCGCAGACGAGATCAAGAAGGAGACAGGCGCTACATCAGTCAAGATCGAGAAGGGCCTTGCACTCATCGCAGTAATCGGGCGCAAGATGAAGAGCACGCCAGGGATCGGGGTGCGAATACTTGAAGCGCTTGCCAACGCCGGCATAAACGTGAAGATGATCGACCAGGGTGCAGAGCGAATCAGTATGCTCATCGGAATCGACGAGAGCGCATACGTCGCTGCAATAAGGGCGATATATTCAGCATTCACGAAAAAATAAAACAATCACTGCATTCGTTGATATTTACACAGCTTATAACTGTGTACCAACGAGATTTTGATGAGGATCGCGGGTTTACCGCTTTAATCTGATAAAAAACTGCTTGACACATACCGCATCCCCGTGCTAACATCATAATAACCACAAAGCCGATGACGAAGTGGAAGTAGGTTCTGTAAACTACTTGACAGAGAGCCGCGGGTGATGGAAAGCGGTATGGAAGAACGGAACTGAATTGGCCTTCTGAGGCACTCCTTGTGCGTCCAGTGGTACGCACGTAAGCGGGCGTCTTTATGACGTCAAGCCGGGTGGCACCGCAAGAGCTATTTATGCTCCTGTCCCAGCATCAATGGACGGGAGCTTTTTTGATGCCTTTTCAAGGCGGAAGGAAGCCCCGCAACTGATGAAACCGAAAGGAGAAAAAACTATGTCTAGAGAAATCCCGTACAAGATCTACTTGTCTGAGGACGAGATCCCGGAGAATTATTACAACGTAAGAGCGGATATGCCGATCAAGCCGGCACCTCTCCTTAACCCGGGAACACTTGAGCCTCTTAAGGCTGAAGAACTGGAGCCTGTATTCTGCAAGGAGCTCATCAAGCAGGAGCTCGATAATGATGAAAGGCTCATCCACATTCCTAGTGCAATCAGGAACTTCTACAAGATGTACAGGCCGTCGCCTCTCGTAAGGGCTTACTGCCTTGAGGACAAGCTCGGAACGCCTGCTCACATCTACTACAAATTCGAAGGTAACAACACAAGCGGGAGCCACAAGCTGAATTCCGCTATCGCTCAGGCATACTACGCCAAACAGCAGGGCCTTACAGGAGTCACCACCGAGACCGGAGCCGGCCAGTGGGGAACAGCCCTGTCGATGGCTTGCGCATACTTCGGACTTGACCTGAAAGTGTTCATGGTCAAGATCTCATACGAACAGAAAATCTACAGACGTGAAGTCATGAGGACATACGGCGCTTCAGTCACGCCGTCGCCGTCAGACACTACAGAAATCGGCCGCAAGATCCTGGAACAGTTCCCTGGAACTAACGGAAGCCTCGGCTGCGCTATTTCAGAAGCAGTCGAAGTCGCTACGCACACACCTGGATACAGATACGTTCTCGGAAGCGTGCTGAATCAGGTGCTGCTCCACCAGAGCATCATCGGCCAGGAAGTGAAGACCGCTCTTGATAAATATGATGTGAAGCCAGACCTCATCATCGGATGCTGCGGCGGAGGATCAAACTTCGGCGGACTCATCGCTCCGTTCATGGGCGAAAAGCTCCGCGGCGAAGCAGATTACGACTTCCTCGGAGTTGAGCCGGCATCATGCCCGAGCTTCACAAGAGGTAAATACGTATACGACTTCTGCGACACCGGAGAAGTAACACCGCTCGCAAAGATGTATACACTTGGAAACGGGTTCATCCCGTCGCCGAACCACGCCGGCGGCCTCAGGTACCACGGCATGAGCAGCATCCTGTCAGAACTGTACGACGAGGGGCTTATCCGCGTGAGAACAGCTGAGCAGAACGAAGTGTTCCAGGCTGCTGAAGAGTTCGCAAGATGCGAAGGCATACTCCCTGCACCAGAATCGAGCCACGCCATCAGGGCGGCTATCGACGAGGCACTGAAGTGCAAAGAGACAGGTGAAGCCAAGAACATCGTATTCGGTCTCACAGGAACAGGCTACTTCGATATGGTAGCATACCAGAAGTATAACGACGGCGTCATGACAGACGAGATCCCGACAGATGAAGACATCGCCAGAGGACTTGCGACCGTGCCGCAGTTCCCGGGAAACGAGATTTAGTATCAAAACCTCGTTTGCTCATAAAATAAGCTATAAGCACTCAAAAAGCCGGCGCCTGAAAAGCTCCGGCTTTGAAATGTAAAGAGTAGCTCGTCAAAAAGCTCCGAAAGGGGACTGTCCCTTTTCGGAGCATTCTGCTATACTATCTTACCTGTCCATTTCCTGTCAGGATGAATTTGTATGTTACAAGCTGGTCTACTCCCATCGGCCCTCTTGCGTGGAGCTTCTGGGTGGAGATGCCGATCTCTGCGCCGAGGCCCATCTCGCCGCCGTCTGTGAATCTTGTGGAAGCGTTCCAGTAGACGGCTGATGAGTCGACTTCTGCTGTGAACTTCTCTGCGGCGTCTTTGTTTTTTGTCACGATCGCCTCACTGTGGTGTGTGGACCACTTGTCGATGTGGTCGATGGCGGCATCTACTGACGGCACGATCTTTACTGCCATGATGAGGTCGTCGTATTCAGTGCTCCAGTCAGATTCTTCAGCATCTTTTATCAAAGCCTCTTTTGCGCCTGAGCACACGCCGGAATCCTCAATGATTCTGCGAGCATGCTCGTCACAGCGGAGTTCTACTCCTTTGCCTGTAAGAGCATCCGCGATCTTCGGAAGGATCTCGTCGGCGATGCCTTCATGCACGAGAAGTGTTTCTGCCGCGTTGCAGACTGAAGGCCTGTTTGTCTTTGCGTTAACTGTGATAGCGACTGCCATATCAGGATCTGCGTCCTTATCGATATATACATGGCAGTTACCGGCTCCTGTCTGGATCACCGGTACCTTAGACTCGTCCATAACGCGGTTTATGAGCCTTGAGCTTCCTCTCGGGATAAGCACGTCGATGTAATCCGACAGGCACATAAGCTCGTGTGCGGATTCGTGTGACAGGTCTTTTACCAGCTGTACACAGTCTTCAGGGAGTCCGGCTTCTGCAAGGGCGGACCTCATTATCTCAGTTATCGAATTATTAGACCTGAATGCTTCATGGCCGCCTCTCAGGATGACGCAGTTTCCTGCCCTGATGCAGAGTCCCGCACAGTCGCTGGTAACGTTCGGCCTTGACTCGAATATTATTCCTATCACTCCAAGCGGAATGCTTACTTTCTTTATCTTTAATCCATTCGGACGTGTGTAGTCCTCACGGACTTTTCCGACCGGATCCGGCCAGGCCGCAACGTCCTTAAGTGCAGATGCCATGTCTTCTATGCGCTCAGGTGTAAGAAGAAGCCTGTCCATCATGGCCTTAGCCATGCCGTTCTTCTCAGCTTCTTTAAGATCTTCTGCGTTAGCGGCAAGAATCTCATCTTTGCGATCTACAAGGGCGTCAGCCATCAGGTCCAGTGCTTTAGTCTTGGTTTCCGGATCAGCTGTCCGGAGGATCTTCGCGGCGTTCTTCGCCTTGAGGCCCATTTCCTCGATAACAGTCATGCTATTCCCTTTCTGGAAAAAAAGTCCCGATCTCTTCACCGTCAAACAGCCTGTACAGGTTGTTCGGGTCATGCCCGGAAATAATGGCGCATGGTATTCCTGCATCGCCGGCGATCTTCGCAGCGGTGATCTTCGTAGCCATGCCGCCTGTCCCGAAGCTGCTCCTCGGCTCGCCTGCAAGCTTGATGATCTCCGGGGTTATCTCCTTTACCTCGTTGATGACATGCGGCTCGTCCGGGTTTTGATCGTCGGATGCAGCTTTCGACGGGTCGCTGCTGTAGAGACCGTCGGTGTCCGTGATCAGGATCAGAATATCGGCGCCTGTAAGCTTCGCAACATACGCGGATAGCGTGTCATTGTCACCGATGTTCGCACCTTCAAGCTCATCCGTCGCCACGGTGTCATTCTCGTTGACTATCGGGATTATGCCGAGGCTTAAGAGCTGTGAGAATGTGTTTTCCGCATTCGTCCTCATAAGGTCGTTGTCGAAAACGTCCGACGTCAGCAGCACCTGCGACACGATATGGTTGTACTCGCCGAACAGCTTGTCATATATGAACATAAGCTCACACTGTCCTATCGACGCTAGAGCCTGCCTCTTGCTGATATCATCCGGGCGTGCAGGGTCCAGGCCGAGCTTTCCAAGGCCGACTCCGATGGCGCCTGACGAAACGAGTATCACTTCTTTACCTGAATTGACCAGGTCGCATATGACACGCGAAAGACCGGACAGCCTTCTGAGGTCGAGCCTGCCGTTTTCGTGTGTAATAGTGGACGTGCCGACTTTTATGACGACACGTCCAGCATTTTTGATTTCCTGTCTTGTTTTTATCACTTGTTCGTCCTGTTTCTGACCGGTCGCGCGGCTGTCCTCAGTTCATGGGCATTCTCACGCACAATCAAAATCTTTCTGGCTTATTTGGAGCTTGCAGGAGCTAAGATCGCCTGGAGCTCGTTGAGAGGCATGGACTGGAGGATGACTTTGCCCGGGCCTGTGATGACTGTATTGAAGAATCCCTCACCGCCGAGGAGCATGTTCTTTACTCCAGGTACTGTCTGGATGTCCATGGAGCATGTTGCATCCATAGCTGCTACATATCCTGTGCTGACGAGTATCTGCTGTCCGGCTTCCAGCTCATATTCCACAGCGGTACCATCGACTTCAATGAAGGCCATTCCTTTACCTTCAAGCTTCTGCATGATGAATCCTTCGCCGCCGAACAAGCCTGCCCCTACTTTCTTCTGGAAGAAAACTGAGAGGTTTACTGTCTCTTCGCTTGCGAGGAATGCACGCTTCTGGATGACCATCGGCTTCTCGCTGATATCGAATGCTTTGATAGAGCCTGGGAATGCTGTAGCGAATGCGATCTGTCCCTTGTCACCCTGTGCAGTGTATCTGTTCAGGAACAGTGACTCGCCGCTGAAGATCCTTCCGAGAGCCTTGCCGACTCCGCCTGCGGAAGTTGTCTCCATCTTCATGTTAGGAGTCATCCAGCTCATGGCTCCTCCTTCAGTGATAAGTGCCTCGCCAGGTGTCACATCACATACGAGCACTGGTAATGGTTCTCCGATAACTTTATAATCCATAATTGCCCTTTCCGTCATAAATGACTTACCCAAAACTGAATTATTTCTGTTTAAATACTAAACTTTTTTCGCATGACTGTCAATTACCTGCATAGGGTATCAGTATGTGGTAGAATTGTATCAGAAAAAATATTGGCTTTGTGCACAGGACAATCTGCTTTAAAGATCAGAGCGAAATAGCAGGAGGTTCGTTATGTCTATAATTGCTGGTTTCATGGTGCCGCATCCGCCGATGATCGTTCCGGCGGTCGGCCGAGGGAGTGAGGCTGAGGTCGAAGAGACGACGAGGGCGTATGAGCGGATCGCGGATGAGGTCGCGGAGATCGAGCCGGAGACGATCATTATCTCGAGTCCTCACACAGTTATGTATTCTGATTATTTCCATATCTCGCCGGGAAAGGGTGCTCGGGGGAGCTTCGGCGATTTCGGAGCGCCGCAGGTGAGTTTTGATGAAGAATATGATGAAGAGCTCACGGCTGAGATATGCCGGATCGCGGACGAGTGTCACTTCCGGGCCGGCACGATGGGTGAGCGCGATCAAAACCTCGACCACGCCACGATGGTCCCGCTTTATTTCATAAGGCAGAAATACAAAGGCGGGAAGATCATAAGGGTAGGACTGTCAGGGCTTCCGCTCACTGATCACTACGCGCTTGGAATGATGATAAAGCAGGCGGTGGAAAAGCTCGGGCGGCGTGCTGTGTATGTCGCGAGCGGCGATCTCTCACATAAGCTACAGGACTACGGGCCGTACGGGTTCGCGCCTGAGGGGCCGGTCTATGACGAGCGTATCATGGACGTCATGGGACGCGGAGCATTCGGAGAGCTTTTTGATTTTGATGAGACATTCTGCGAGAAAGCCGCGGAGTGCGGACACAGATCATTTGTCATCATGGCGGGTGCTCTGGACGGTACGGCGGTCAGAGTGGAGAAGCATTCTCACCAGGACGTGACAGGGGTCGGCTATGGCATATGCTCATTCTTCACGGGCGAGCACGATGAGAGCAGGAGATTCCTGAACGAATACCTGGAAAAGCAGGCTGACGCAAGCCGCGAGCAGCTCGAGCACGCGGATGAATATGTGAAGCTCGCATGGAAGTCTATGGAAAGCTACATAACAAAGCATAAGACGATAGATGTGCCTGACGGGCTTCCGGAAGAGATGCTCGTGCAGCAGGCAGGAGCATTCGTTTCGATCCATGAAAGCGGAGCGCTCCGCGGATGCATCGGCACGATACTTCCGACGACAGACTGCGTCGCACAGGAGATAATCGATAACGCAGTGAGCGCGTCGACACGCGATCCGAGATTTGACCCGATAACACCTGAAGAGCTGCCATGGCTTGAAGTAAACGTCGACGTCCTGAGCGAGCCGGAAGATATAGAATCGCCAGATCAGCTCGACGTGAAGAAGTACGGCGTCATCGTTTCGTGCGGCTCACGGCGCGGACTGCTGCTGCCGGATCTCGATGGAGTAGATACAGTCGACCAGCAGATCCGGATCGCCATGCAGAAGGGCGGCATCCGGGAAGGAGAAAAGATCAAGCTGCAGAGATTCACAGTGACGAGGCATAAATAGAATAGTATGAATATTAGCCGGTGATGATCAACTTGGGAGGCATAGTATGAGTAGTGTGGTCTGCGGCGTCTGTTTCAGGCATTGTAATATAAAAGAGGGGAGCCTCGGCTTCTGTGGGGCAAGGACATGTAAAGATGATAAAGTTACCTGCGCCAACTACGGCAAGGTGACGTCTCTTGCGCTGGACCCGATCGAGAAAAAACCGCTTGCGAGGTTCTTTCCGGGCAGCCTGATCCTGTCAGTCGGGAGCTACGGCTGCAATCTGCGCTGCCCGTTCTGCCAGAACAATGAGATATCGTGGGGACCGGAGGCATGCGAGCACGTCCGTGGAGCAGAGATCATTTCTCCCGAGGAACTGGCCGCAACAGCAGAGTACTATAAAGACGAAGGAAACATCGGCGTCGCATTCACATACAACGAGCCTTTGATCGGGTACGAATACGTGAGGGACGCCGCAAAGCTTGTGCATGAGAGAGGCATGAAGAATGTGATCGTAACGAACGGCACCGCATGCCTTGGCGTGCTGGACGAGCTCGCGCCATACGTCGACGCGATGAACATCGACCTGAAAGGATTCAGTGATCAGTATTACAGTAAGTTCCTTGGCGGTGACCGTGAGATGGTGATGGACTTTATAAAAGCCGCCGTGAAATTGTGCCATGTAGAGCTTACAACTCTGATAATCCCGGGAGAGAACGATTCTGAAGAAGAAATGTCTGCGCTGTCAGAGTGGATAGCGGGGCTTGACGCAGATATACCGCTTCACGTGACACGGTTCTTCCCGTGTTTCCATATGACAGACCGCGGCCCGACAGCTGTGGATTCTGTCATTCATCTGGCCGATGTCGCCCGGCAGAATCTCAAATATGTCTATACCGGGAATATTTAAGTGATGATAGATCAGTAAAAGAAAACCGCGGTGGTGCATGTCCCTTTTTGGAGCTCGTCTCTTTTTGGAGCTTTCTGAAGGAATGAAAAAACCCCGGGCATTTTGGATGTCCGGGGTATGTTGGTATCGTGATGTGAGTATCTACGCTTCGTTCAGGGCTTTGATGATATCCGGCAGCTGCTCGTCGACTGTGTCGTTCTCAAGCTGGCATGTGCCGGCGTTTCTGTGGCCGCCGCCGCCGTACTTCAGGCAGAGCTCGCCGATGTCTGCGTTCGAGGCTTTGTTGACGATCGACTTTCCGATCATCACGGCCGTGTTCTGCTTGCGGAACCCCCATGCGACGTGGATCGAGATCTGGCACTCCGGATAGAGCGCGTAGATCATGAAGCGGTTCCCGGCGTAAATGGTGTCTTCGTTTCTAAGGTCAAGCACGACCACCTTGTCGTATACTTTCGCGATGCGCTGGAGCTGTTCCTTGAAGAGCTCAGCCTGCTCAAAGTACAGGTCTACTCTTTCTTTAACGTCCGGCAGCTCGAGGATCTCGTCGATCGTGTGCTCGCGGCAGTAGTCGATGAGCTCCATCATGAGGTCGTAGTTGGAGATGCGGAAATCATGGAAGCGGCCGAGTCCTGTGCGTGCGTCCATCAGATAGTGGAGCAGCACCCAGCCCTTCGGGTTCAGGATGTCGTCTACTGTGAAGTCCGCGCTGTCGCCTTTGTCCACAGCCTCCATGAGGTCATCAGAAATATTCGGGAACTTCTCCTTCCCGCCGAAATAGTCATATACCACGCGGGCAGCGCTCCTCGCGTTTTCGTCAATGATCAGCTTGCCGTTTGTCTCGACAGCTTTCAGCCTGTCCACCTCAGACTCGTGGTGGTCGAACGCCATCCCAACACGCGGGTCGTACGGCAGATTCGTTGTGATATCATTCTTGCTGAGCTCGATCTTTCCGTCCTGCACATCCTTCGGGTGCACGAATTTGATCTCGTCGATCATATCCAGCTCCTTCAGCATCATCGCGCAGGCAAGACCATCAAAATCACTTCTCGTCACCAGGCGGCGCACTTCACTCATTTTAGTTCCTCCCATATATATAGCTGTCATACCGGACATCTCCGGCCATCAAAATCCAGCTCACATACTGCTATAACTGCATTATACTGTAAAACTTCAGATGTGACAATGTATGTTTTTAGCACACTTTGCATCTATTTGTTCTTTATCTGTTCATGCGCGCGCTGCAGCGCTTCGCGGTCGATCACGCCGGATGTGACCTGGTCGTCGACCCACAGATTGAAGCTGTCTATCGCCATGGATACGCGGTTCAGGTCGCTCTGGATCTTTGCAAGGTCGTGGATCTCGGTCTCGTCTATCACGCCGTCGGCGGAGATTGATATCAGCCGGTTTTTGTTCATGTCGAGGTCGTTCAGGGACGCGAGCATCTCCAGGACTGCCTGGGTAAGGTGCTTCGGCTGTATCTCGGGCACGTACTCCTGGCCTATCTCACAATCGTGTGAGCAGAAATAGTTGCAGATCGACGACGAGCCGTACGCCTTTGCCATCGCGAGCACCTCGTCAGGATGCGGCACAGCGTTCTGGAGCTCGATCTTCTCGATCCTGCTCTCAGATATACTCGTCTTCTCGCTTGCGCGCTCGCGTGTCAGGTCCGCGTCCGTCCGAGCCTGAAAGTATATATTCTTATCTTCTTTTGTTGATTTCCTACCCATGATCCAGACCTCCGTCATTCTTATTCCATTATAGTCACATTTGGCGCACAGTTAAAGAGCACGGATGTGGAAAAGAAGAAAAAAACCGGGCATAATCCGCGATTCCGTGATAGATAGGCGTATATAATCCGCGCTGCCGGAAGTTTAACTCGCACCAGCAAAGCCATATACTGTATACAACAAGAGGAAAGGGCCGGCAGTGTCATACCGCAGGCAGCACAGTAAAAATAAGCCGTGGCGCAGGGACGTCAAAACAGGAGAAGGAAAATGCAATCTAATATGACGATCAGACAGAGGTTGATGCGGTGCAGATTAATAGAGGAGGCGGAGGAGCACCCAGAGATAAGCGAAGACCTCGGGCTCGTGAACAAGTCGGAGTTCGGCGGCTCTTTCAAGGATCTAGACAACAGTCTGAGCCGGATCTTTAACAGAGAATCGATCAAAGACATAACGGGCGATATTTGTGACGACTTCAACTTCTGAAACTGCGTACCCGGGCTGCCGCAGGCGATGATTCGGGCATAGTCGCAAGCGGCGGAATGGATATATAAACGATATCGTTAACTTTAGCTAAAGGAGGTAATGAGATGAATCAGACTTTGAAAGGAATTTTGATCGGGCTGGTCATGCTCTACATCGTATCTCCGTTTGATGCGATGCCGGGGCCAATGGACGACTTGCTCGTGACGCTGCTCGGATACATGGGCACGCGTATGATTTCGGCGCCAAAGAAAGATGACTAAAAAGACACGAGAATTAGTTCGTGCGGGCAGGCGCCTCATGAAGGGCGCCTGCCATTTTTAGAGAATCACTACCAACAACAAGGTTAGATGTATAAACTTTTGGAAACAATAGGGGAATCGATAGAGAATCACTACCAATGAAAGGGGAACAGACATGAAGCTTTTAGGGAATATCATATGGTTCATATTCGGGGGATTACTCGACTGGATCGGCTGGACTGTTGCGGGGCTGCTCTGCTGCATCACGATCGTCGGTATTCCGTTCGGCGTGCAGTGCTTTAAGTTCGCGAACCTGACTGTTATGCCGTTTGGTAAGGATATAGAATTCGGCGGCGGAGTTGTGTCGCTTCTGATCAATATTATCTGGATCGTTCTCATCGGATGGGAAATGGCAGTTGCCAACCTCATGTCGGCATTGCTCTGCTGCATCACGATCGTTGGCATCCCGTTTGCGGGGCAGTTCGTGAAGATCGCAAAGCTCTGGCTCTTCCCGTTCGGTGCTGAGATCAAAGAAATAGAAGGTTAAGTTGAAAAAATGCTGAAGGCGCCGGCTGGCAGCAGCAAAATGGCGCCTTTTCCGGCACGCAGGGTGCCGGCCGGGGACAGGCGTCACATGAAAGGCGCCTGTCCTTTTCATAAGCTTAGGTGTATAATAGACAGGTATCATTACTGAGAGAAATGGCTTAAGCAGGAGAGTTTATGAGCGAGATCATGGATCTGTTTCTAACATTCGCGCGTATCGGCGTACTTACTTTCGGAGGCGGGTACGCCATGATTCCGATGCTCCAGAGAGAGGTCGTGGACAAGCGCGGATGGGCGACGAATGAGGAGCTTATGGACTATTATGCAATCGGCCAGTGCACGCCGGGAGTCATCGCTGTTAACACTGCGACATTCGTCGGGAACAAAAAGTGCGGTGCGCCGGGTGCTGTTGCAGCTACCCTCGGCGTGGTCTTCCCGTCACTTGTCATAATCACGATCATCGCGGCTTTTCTCTCAAACTTTGCGGATCTTGCGGTGGTCCGGAACGCGTTCGCGGGGATCCGCGTGTGCGTCTTCGTTTTGATCCTGAATGCGACGGTCCGTATCTCTAAGACATCGATCAAAGACTCGTTCACTCTTGTAGTGTTCCTGCTTGTCATGATCGGGAGCACAGTCCTGAAGCTTTCTCCGGTCATATTTGTTATCATTGCCGGTATCGCCGGGATCATTGCGAAGGTCTTTCTTCAGAAAAATGAAGAGGAGGCCGGGGAATGATATATCTTGAGCTTTTCTGGGAATTCTTCAAAGTCGGCCTCTTCGCTATCGGAGGAGGTCTTGCGACGCTTCCGTTCCTGCAGGACATGGCTGTGAGAACAGGCTGGTTTACGACAGACCAGCTGACTGACATGCTCGCCATATCAGAGTGCACGCCAGGAGCGATCGGCGTGAACATGGCTACGTATGCGGGCTTCCAGACAGCAGGAGTCCCGGGAGCGCTTTGCTCCACGTTCGGCCTCATAACACCATCTATAATTGTAGTTCTGATAGTTGCCGGTATCCTGAAGAAGTTCCAGGACAACAAATACGTGCAGGCACTTTTCTATGGTCTCCGTCCGGCATCGAGCGGTCTCATCGGCGCCGCCTGCATCGGGGTCGGAGCCGCAGTACTGTTCAATTTCGGCGGCTTAAGCATAGCCGAGATGCTGTCGGGCCTTATCGCAGGAAATGGAGCAGGCGCGCTTTCCGCCGCCGACGCAGGCATCATGTCGCTTATAAAATGGAAAGCCATCGCATTCGCTATCATTCTCTGGTTCCTGATGAACCTCGGCAGGCTCGGGAAATTCAAAGACAATGCGGTGCTGAAAAAGCTCAGCACACTTCATCCGATCTGTTTCCTCGCGGCATCCGCTTTAGTGGGGATCATATTCAATTTCGCAGCATAACAAAGAATGCAGGCCCTGTGCAAGGCCTGCATTCTTTTGTTTGTTTGATTGTTTGATTGGTTTTTTGAGGATTGATTGATGAAGAATTGATTGATTACTGTTTTGGGGTCCCAGGGGTTTCTCTTCCTTAGGACAAGTATAATATATCAAATCAATATGTAGTTGCAATATTATCCATGTGAAATATCATGAACGCTTTGTGAAGAAATCGTCACAATCGGTAGGAAATAGTGTTATTATATACTTAGAATATTAAATTAGTATTACAAGGAGAAAGCATATTATGATCAAGAACCGTAAATTTATGTTGATCGCGGCGCTGGGCCTCATCCTGTGCCTTATCATCTCAGTAAGCCTTACCGCTTGTGGAGGCGGATCGCAGGAAGCAGCTACAGAAGAACCTGCTGCTGAGGAGACGCAGCCGGAAGCAGCAGAGCCTGAAGCAACACAGCCTGAAGAAGAAGCACCTGCTGCAGAGTCCGGATCAGACGAGCAGGAGCTTATCGGAGAAGAGAAGGCTCTTGAGATCGCACTCAAGGATGCAGGCATTAAGCAGGACGACACCACGTTCTCCAAAGTTGAGCTGGATTATGACGATGATACAGGAAGACAGGAATATGAAGTGCAGTTCAATGTCGGAACTACGGAATATGAATATAACTTAGACGCGATCACGGGAGAGATCACGGAGAAAGACATCGACAACGACTGATAATCACATCCGGACGATCAAAAAGATCCGTGCCGCCGGGGTTCAACAGAGCTTCGGCGGTTTTTGATTCCTTTAGACGCTGCAAAGAGTTATAATATTAAAATAAGGAGTCTGGAGATGGATCATGGCAGGGGGAAAACTGAAGCTGTGAGAAGGCCGGCAAGTCTGGCCTTTCTTTTAGTTGTCCTGATGCTGGTGATAGCAGCTGGGGCCCTGTGCGGGTGCGATGAGACCGGCGGTTCAGAGGAAGCTGGCGGATCCGGCGGAAGCGGTTCAGAGGTGGTGGAGAGCAGCTCAGCCGGCACTGACGCGGACGATCAGGAAGCCGCGGAAAGCGGCGTGAAGATTTTGATCGGGGACGTTCCGGAATGGGGCGGAAAGCCATATGTCGTGATCAATGATAACGTGCCGGAGTTCAGCCGGAATGAAATAAAGCACGCAAAAGCAAAAGTCCGGAAGGGCAGACGGTGCGAGCACTTCTCGGAGCTTGACAGGCGCGGGCGGTGCGGTCGTGCTTCTGCTGTTGTGTCGCGGTCGACGATACCTGACGGTGAGCGCGGGTCGATCGGCATGGTGCGGCCGTCGGGGTGGCGGCTCGACAAGTATGACTTCATCGATAACGGCGGCTATCTATACAACCGGTGCCATCTGATCGGGTGGCAGCTGACAGGCCAGAACGAAGAAGAGCGGAACCTCATCACCGGCACAAGGTATCTTAACGTCGAGGGCATGCTTCCGTTCGAGAACGAGGTCGCTGAATACATCAAAACCTCCGGCGCTCATGTCCTGTACCGTGCGACACCGGTGTTCCGGGGAAAGGAGCACGTCGCGAGAGGCGTCCAGCTGGAGGCGTATTCGCTGGAGGATAAAGGAGCCAGGCTCTCGTTCAATGTGTACTGCTATAACGTGCAGCCGGGTGTTAAGATAAACTACAGGAACGGGAAGAACAAGCCGGATCCCGGGACGATGCCGGAAGGTGCGGGAGCTGGCGGCAGTGATAATTCCGGAGCCGCGTCAGGATACGCCGGTGGAACCGGGAAGAAGGAAGAGGACAGCGGAGAACAGGACAGTTCTGATCAGCCGCTGGACATACCGGACGGCGTAACGTATATATTGAACAAAAATACCATGAGGTTCCACCGTACCGGCTGCAAAGGCGCGCGAACGATCCGCGAGCGCAACCGCGAGTGGTTCTACGGGACGCGGGAAGAGGCAGTCGACGCCGGATACATTCCATGCGGTATATGTGAGCCATGACAGTTGACGAATGGTCACGCTTTTTGGGCGATACGTTGGCACGACAGCTTCAAAGTGATAAAATAAAAAAGTGGACAATAGTTTTACAGATGACATCAGTATGGAGGCACAATTTTGGATCCATTGGTAAAACCCGCTAATGACAAGCTGAACAGAGACGTCAGGCGGTATCAGATCAGACTTAAGGTGACAGCTGCAGGGGTCCTGATATTTGCGTTCTGGGGCATCATAAGGAATGTCATGATGACGATCATGGACGCTGACGACAGGGAAAGCAACATACAGGAGGTTAAGGAGCTGTTCGAGGGAGATGCATTTGTAATTGGCGTGGCTATCATAGCAGCATTTATCATTTTGTTTCTGCTGGATACGATATTCAGAGTGCGTATATTCATGCTGGCAAGGCGCGAGAGCAGCGATCCGTCAGCAAAGCGTACGATATCATATCTGATTATGGCCGGCATACTGATAATCAGCAGTATATATACTATTTCCAATATAGGAGTCGATATTTATGAAGGCGATTATAAACTTGCGGATGCAATCGTTTCTATCATTATCGAGTTTTCATCCATGATCACTCTTATAGAGCTGATAGACGCGGCTTTGACTCTCAGGAAGCTCCGCGACAAGCAAAAAGTAGCTCTCAATGAGGCG
>CAZBFD010000004.1:0-2558 GCA_964491055.1 uncultured Eubacterium sp. | reverse complement strand
TCAGCGCACAGTTCGTGGACCAATGCACGGTGACACTTCTATCCAGTATAGGCGGACCTCATGCCGCTGCGACTACACAGCTTCAGCTTGAGCTCGCAGACGCGAGAACTGACATCATCGGACTCCAGGACATGACGAGGATCTGGGCTTCCTTCCATTTCCTTCCAAAGGACCTGTTCAGAAGCCGCGGCGGCCACTGCGGCAAGACTTACATGGATAAATACAGGCTGATCGCGGGCCCGAACAGCGAGCTGCTCGTCGACACAGTCAGGCAGGCCAAGCGTAATTCGCTTCAGGCAGTCGGGATCGCGATGCATGTGCTGGCGGACACGTGGGCGCACAGGTTCTTCGCCGGGACACCGTCACTTGTGATAAACAGCACGAACGACTATTTCTACGAGCTGGTGGAGGAAGATGGTGAGATAAAGGAGTACCCGGTACACTTCATACACAGTCCGTCCAAGCCGGACGATCTGGAGACACATACATACACAAACAGTCTTGCACAGAATAAAGAGAATTCAATAATGAACCTGGGCCACGGCAGGGCAGGCCACCTTCCTGACTACAGCTTCATAAGATACAGGTACATGCCGTCGTGGGGCGACTACAAGGAGATAGTGAAAGACAACCCGCACGATTACATATGCGCGTTCACGCAGATGATCTACGCGATGAAGTATATCCGCGGCCTGCACAAGTATTTCCAGCTGAAAAGGTACGATAAAGAAGCGATAGCGCCGTATGAGGATGAGATCAAGGCGATAATCACGAAGCGTCAGCTTGATTCCAGCGCTGACTGGAAAGCGTTCGGAGAAAAGCTTTCCGGGAAAGAAATACCTGATTTTGATCTCGAAAAGTATAAGGATGAATATAAGAACGCGGCTGATGAAGCCGCTAAAGACATATCTTTCCTCGGGCAGTTCTTTATAGCCGCTATGGCACAGAAGAGTATGATAACTACTAAAATATTCAGGTCAGGCAATCTGATAGCGGGATACTCTATTGAATACAACGGTGATGCGAGCATTGGCATCAAAGACTACGCGGCACTGATCAGGAACAGGAAGTCAGGCGATGTGATCGGCCCGTGGATCGGCGAGGACGACGGATATTGATAGAGTAAGAAGTTGCTGTGAAACAATGCAGAAGCAGGCAACATTTTTCAAGTATTGAAGGAATGAAAAAATGACTATCTGGCAAAGAGTAAAAGACGTGCTGGCGGGACTGGCAATGATCGCGCTCAGTGTCTTAATGGTAATGGATGCAAAGACAGGCTTTTATATCGTTTGTGCTATCCTCTGCTTCGGGATGATTTTCCTGGGGATCAAGTCACTGGTTTTTTACCAGACCATGGCCAGGCACATGGTAGGCGGCAGGATGCAGCTCTACAGGGGTATCGTCCTGCTTGACCTCGGTATATTCACGTTGTCGCTCAATACTATACCGAGAGCATACGTTATATTATATCTTATGGGCATCCATGCCTTCGCCGGAATCGTAGACATACTCAAGGCCAACGAGTCGAAAGAGATGGACAACCCTGCCTGGAAGAACAGCCTTGTCACCGGACTCGGGAATCTAATAATGGCGGTCCTGTGCGTAGGCTTCGGCATAATCCAGAAGAAGGTAGATACAGTTGTATACATCTATGCGGCCGGACTCGTATACTCCGGCATCGTACGTATCGTGAACGCATTCAAGAAGACCGCGGTGGTATACATTCAGTAAAAGTATTAATTACACTCTTAAAATGCTCCTAAAGGGGACTGTCCCTTTTAGGAGCATTCTTTTTTTGCTCTGAGATTAGTATTTCAGTCCGCGCAGGTAATCTTTCTGTTCTGGCGTGATGCGCCGGCTCTCGATCGCTTTCTGGATCGCCTTGTTATGGGTCCACTGGTCCAGCCGCCGCCCCTCGATGTACGGTAGTGCCGCATCCCACTGCTTGGCGAGTGCAGTCGCGAAATACCAGGCTGTCATCATGTTGACGTAGTACTCGTCCGACCGGATCCGCGATACGATCTCAAGATACTCAGGATCAAAATCTTCATCCAGGAAATGCTCCATCAGCATTCCGACTGCGAAGCGGACCGTGTACGTGCACTCCGAGCACAGCCACCTCCGTATCTGTTCCAGAAGCTCCGCCCGGTGCTTCCTGAACACTTTCGGCGACATCTGGTCACAGGTCGCCCAGTTGTCGACATACGGCAGGAACCGGCATATTTCTTCCATGCAATCATCGTAGTCTTTCATTTCTGAAATAATGAACGCATGCAGCTGGTTCTCGTCAAAGTACTGGTGCGGCAGCTCTTTTATAAACTGAGCTGCACAGCTGTCAGCGAACGAGATCTTGTTCTTTGTATCTACAGCTGCAGCCGCCTTGCCGCTTCTAATCAATTCCTTTGCGAGCGCCCGTAGCTCAGGCGTCCTGACGCCGATCACAGTTTCCGGATCCACAGTCGGGATAAGCTTGCTCTGGAAGTCCCTGTATTTAACATCCTGCATCTCAAACAGCTTCTGCTGTACATATTCAGTATCGTTCATCTGCTTGTCCTGTT
>CAZBFD010000003.1:0-29488 GCA_964491055.1 uncultured Eubacterium sp. | reverse complement strand
TCGTATCTTCTCAGCATGTGATCCGCGATTCCCTGACTGGCTCTGGCTACGACATACACGTTCATTCTGTTTGTCCCGGCGCCGATCGTCCCCCTGAGGCCGCCCGTGCCGAATGCGAGATCGCGGTAGAACGCATCTTCAGCAGCCGCATCATCCATGGCCTTCAGCTGTTCCAGAAGCTCGTCATCTGTCACATTTTCCAGCCATCTGTTGTATTCATAACGATAGTCCATGTCAGCTCCAGTCCCAGTCAAGTCTTTCAATATCTTCTTCTGTCAGCTCATCTCCGATCTGCACCTCGATAAAATGCAGCTCAGTTATTGCTTTGATAGCATGTTTTGTTCCTTCTCTTATCGTAACACAGTCGCCGCGGCCGACCCTGGCGACTTCGCCGTCCAGGATAAGCTCCCCTGTACCATTCAGAAATGACCACATCTCTGTCCTGTGCGCATGCCTCTGATATGAGATGTGCTTGCCTGGACTTACGATCACGTGTTTCGTCAGCGAATTCTTCCCGTCGTCCTGTACTCTGTAATCCAGCACCATGTATTCTCCCCACACGCGCCGCTCATACATCGGGCGGTGGTCAGAGACATAGTCCTTCAGCTGGTCGCTGCTCTCTTTATCTGTAACAAGTATGCCGTCAGGCGTCGCTGCGATCGCAAGATCCTTTACTCCAAGAGCTATCAGCGGTATCTGCAGCTCATTGATTATATGCGTGTTCTCACACTGAGCCGCCACGGCGTTGCCGGCGACCTCGTCGCTCATGGCTTCAGTCAGAGTGTTCCATGTCCCGAGGTCCTTCCACGTTCCGGAGAATCTCAGTACCTGTATCCTGTCTTCCTTCTCGACTACCGCATAATCGAATGATATCCGGGGAAGCTCCTCATAGCGGGCGAGTAGCTGACCGTATTCAGCTGTGCCGAGCAGCTCCTCTGCTTTTTCCAGAACATACCTCAGCCTGAACGCGAACACTCCGGCGTTCCAGAGGGCTCCCTGTGAAATGTACTGTTCTGCTGCTTCGGCATCGGGCTTTTCCCTGAAGGTCTTCACATAGCTCACCGGCTCAGAAGATACTGGAATGATGTATCCGTACTTTTCACTCGGATATGTAGGCTCTACACCGATCAAAGCCATGTTCGCCTCATCTTTTACGATCTGACGACACAGCCTGTCAAACATACGGAAATAGTCAGCCTCAACATACGGGTCTACTGGACATACGATGATCGGCTCGTTCTCGTCAACACCCTGTTTTTCATGAAGATAAGCTGCGGCAAGAGCGATAGCAGGAAATGTGTCCCTGCGGCATGGCTCAACAGATATCCCTATATCTTCTCCAAGCTGCGCTTTTATCGCAGGGACCTGATTATCAGATGTGGCGATCGTGACAGTTGAATCAGGATCTGCATCGCAGATCATTCTGTACATGCGCTGCAGCATCGATTCACCTGTCCCGTCTGCCGTCCTGAATACTTTTAGAAACTGTTTTGATCTTACCTCATTTGACAGAGGCCAGAGGCGCTTTCCGGAGCCTCCTGACAGTATAATGATATTCATGCAGCACCCTTGTTACTATTCTGAAATGGTTTTATCACATGCCTATATATTAACACAGCAGCTGTTATTTGAACACCTGACCAGATAGAAGCAGCTTCACCTGTAAGGATTTGTGATATAATTTTTCTGGAGCCTACAGGGTTTTGATAAGGAGATCTCGGATATGAGAATGATGGTATTCCACATCAACCGAAACGATAAGAGCGCGCACATCCTTAAGAATGAAGCAATGTTCCGGACCATGGGCATAGATGTGCAGGATGTATATGATCATGATCTGTTAAATGGAGATCTGACCGGATATGACGCGATCTACCTGAACTGGTTCGAGAACATCGACGGCGGCGCATTCTACATGCCAGTACTTCGCTTTATCCGCAGAAAGATCCAGCTTGCCCGGATAAGACGGTCAAAGATCCAGGTCATCTACTGCAAGCACAATAAGTTCCCACATAACGCCCGCTATCCATCACTCAGCAGGGACCTCTATCTTGAGCTGTGCAGAATGGCAAAAGTGATCATCGCTTTCAACAACGACACAGATAATGATCTTAAGGAGATATTTCCCGCTGAAGACTTCAGTAAAAAGATCCGCGTGATCCCGCCGCTGCATTACATCGGCACTTATCCTCCCAATCCGGGATCAGAGACCTATCAGCTGGCGAAAGATCACCCCGGCAAGTTCATCGTTGGCTTTGTCGGTAAGATCTCATCATATAAGAACGTGGAGCTGATCATACGTGCCGCCGCTGAAATGAAGGACGAAGATATCGTTTTCATGATCTTCGGTCAGGCTGTGACACAGGAATATGAAAAGCACCTTGATTCGATGGCAAAAGGCATGAACAATGTTATCATTCATTTTGGCATGGTCCCCGACGATGAGATGTATCCGATACTTGACATATCAGATATCCTGATCATGCCATATGATGTGAGGAGCGCTTCGAATTCGGGTACAGGCAGGTTGGCGTTCTCATACGGCAAAACCGTGATCAGCCCTGATATCTCATCCATGAAACTGATCCCGGAAGATCTGATATATGAATATCATTATGACAACGATCAGGAACACTATGGCAAGATGGCGGCACAGATCTATCGTGCCTACCACGACTGGCAGAAAGATCCCGGCATTCTGGCAGGCAAAGGCGCCAGACTGCTTGAGCTGATGCGGAAATATCATTCTGAGGGATCGATCAGAACCGCTTATCAGGCTGTTTTTGATTCTATCGTCTGACCTTAAGACTTCTGTACCACTGCTCCGCCATCAGTATATTGAAAACCAGCTGGTGCTTCTTTCGGTTCTTCTGGAAGAACTCCCACACATCTTTTACTACACGTCCATCCAGGTAGCCGTCCCGCGCAAGATAGCTGTGATCCAGCAGCTCATCGGCATACTCGAAGGTGGACCCCTCCATCAGCCATTTCTGTAACGGAACGTAAAATCCCTGCTTGGGACGGTCGAGCATGCTCTTTGGAACGTACTTATAGAGCAGATCTCTCAGGATGCGCTTGCTCACGTGGTCACTGTATTTGAAGCTCTGAGGAAGCGTCCACGCGAACTCCACGAGATCACGGTCGAGCATGGGAGCACGGCTCTCGAGCGAATGTGCCATGCTCGCATGATCCACTTTATACAGGATGTCATCAGCAAAATAATTCTCCATATCGGCGAGCTGCATCGATGCGTATGGATCGGTCAGCCTGGCCTCTACCTTGCTGATCGGAGGAATCGATCCGCCGGGAACGAGATACCTCGTCTCGATGTCCCTCCTGTACTGGATCATCTCACGTATCTGGTTCACATTCCAGGCCTTCAGGCACTCGCTCGATTTAAAGAAGAACGGATGCTTAGTAAGACCGAGAACATCCATCATATTTCCGCAGGACGACCGCAGAGGTAATGGCACTTTGTTTATTCTGTTCCATAGCTCACATGTATCCCAGTACCGCTCGTAGCCGCAGAACAGCTCATCACCGGCGTCTCCGCTCAGAGACACGGTCACCTTCTGCCTGGCGAGCATGCTCACGAAAAACGTGGAGATGATCGACGAATCGCCGAGCGGCTCTGAGAAATAGTACGGAAGCTCAGGGATCAGCTCTTTCATTTCCTTCTCGGTAAGTATGAGCTCAGTGTGGTCAGTTCCAAGATGCCGCGCTATGTCCGCAGCAAAACCTGATTCATTGATACGTGGATCGTCATAGCCTATCGTAAAAGTCTTCACAGGCCTGCTCGACAGCTTCTGCATTATCGACACGACGAGCGGGCTGTCGATACCGCCTGACAGGAAGGCGCCGACCGGCACGTCTGCCGTCATCTGACCGCGAATGGAGTCTGTCAGGATGCTTTCGAGCCGTTCCATAGCCTCTTCATAGGAGCCGGTGAATGGATGCTCCTCACCATTTCTGGCTGCGTCTATCATTGACCAGTAAGTCTTGATCTCAGGCTCTGTAAATGGCTCGCGAAGAGTCAGGATCGTTCCCGGCTTAAGCTTATATATATCCCTGTAGATGGACATCGGCGCGGGAACGAACTTATACAGCAGGAACGCCGCCAGTGCGTCCCTGTCGATATCACCCCTGAAACCCGGAATACATCTGAAAAGAGCACAGTCAGATGCGAAGGCGAAAAACGGTGCATTCACACCGTCCCTGACAAAGCCATAGTATAGAGGCTTCTCTCCTGCGCGGTCTCTTGCCAGCCGAAGTATACGCTTCTCCCTGTCATATACAGCAAAGGCGAACATGCCTTTTGCCATGGTCAGTGTTTCTTCCAGGCCAAAGGCTTCTATTGCTTCAAGCAGGATCTCTGTATCGGAATGGCCGCGAAATGCCTTAACAAAGCCGCTTTCGATCAGCTTGTCCTTCAGAATATCCGCATTGTAGATCTCTCCGTTGAATGAGATAACAGAACGCCCCGAAGCCGAGATCATCGGTTGAGCCCCGGTCTCTGACAAGTCAAGAATTGAAAGACGGCGGTGTCCCAGCGTCCAGCCGGAACGGTCGTCGAGCCAGTGCCCGTCAGCATCAGGTCCGCGATGAGACATCCTGTCTGTCATCGCTCTGATGATCCTCTCCCGGTCCTCAAAGGTCAAATTGTCATTATAGAATCCAGCAATACCACACATAATGCTTAAACACGGTCATCAGTATTCCGTAGTCGTCATATTACGCTCGATAGGCCTGTCCTGTGCTTCGTTAGTGTTTATATTGGCCCAGCTGATGCCTTCATAGTTGCCCTCATAATCCAGCTCGTCGAACTGACGAGCAAGGTCCACTATGCACTTGTTCGGATACTTGTCCGGCAGGTCTTTGAACTCGTCTCCTTTGTAAGTGATCACGAGCACGTCGCAGGTGCTGCAGACGGCGTCCAGATCATCAGTGATGATCTGGTGCAGATGGGGGAGCTTGGCTTTGATGAAGTCGGCGTTGGTGCCGGTCAGCTGCGACATGCGCACGTTCCGGTCATAAATATGGAGCTCATAGCCCTTGCCGTACAGCGCCTCAGCGACGTCGACGATCGGACTGTTGCGGAGATCATCTGTACCGGCCTTGAAGCTGAGGCCGAGGATCCCCACGGTCCTCCGGCCCTTGCTCTCGATGATGTCAACGGCGATCTTCTTCTGTATCTCATTGGATGGATCGATGGCGTTGATCACGGGAACGTCCACGTAGTTATCATGAGCCAGCGCACGAAGCGCCTTGGAATCTTTTGGCAGACAGGAGCCGCCGTAAGCAAAACCAGGCTTGAAATAATACGGCGATATGTTCAGATGGGTGTCCTTGCAGAATATCTCCATCACCTTGTGGCTGTCGATGCCGAGCGATTTGCAGATGTTGCCCACCTCGTTTCCAAATACGAGCTTCAGCGCATGGAAAGTATTATTGACGTATTTCATTATTTCGGCTACTTCGATATCGGTCGCGATGAATTCCGCCGGTATATCCTTATAGAGCTCGCGGAACTGTTTCTCCGCGAATTCAGAGTCTGTCCCGATCAGCGTGAGCGGAGGATTCATATAATCCTGCACCGAAGTTCCTTCGCGGAGAAATTCCGGATTGGACACCACAGTAAAATCTTTATCGCGCTCCTTGCCCGACGCCTCGGCAATTATCTCGCCGACTGCCTTATTCGTACCGGGCAGCACGGTGCTGCGGATGGCCACGATATGAAAGCCGTCCTTATTTCTTAGAGCTTCGCCGATCTGACGCGCGACAGCATATATGTAATTCAGATTCAGGTGACCCTCCCTGCTGCTCGGGGTCCCGACACAGATAAAAGAGATGTCTGTATTGTCGATAACATACTGAATGTCCATACTGGCTTCGATCCGGCCGCTTTCCCGTCCTCTACGCACGAAGTCCTCGATCTCAGCCTCAATGATAGTGGGCTTGCCCTGATTGATCAGGTCCACCTTGCTTTCTGAAACGTCGTTGCCAATAACATGATGCCCCAGATCAGCCAGACATGCAGCGCCCACGCATCCTACATATCCCAATCCGAAAATACTGATATCCATTGTCTTCTGCCTTTCTTAAACTGCTGATATATCCAGAAAATTATACGCCCGCCCCGTGAAAGAAGTCAAACTTGCCGCAGGCAGGCCCCGTGCAATTTCGCTCCTGTTGCAATATTGCACGTGGTTATCCTATGTCGTTGTATCTGCAGCCTCTGAATCCTGTGTCGAATCTGCAGATTGAAAGGTATGGGCAGTACTCGCACGCGACGCGCCTGCCGTTCTCGCGCATCGGGTGTATATCGATGCGGCCTTCTTTTATTCCGCTGGCGAGCTCCTGCACCTTGGCGTCTACTGCTTTCTGGAGATCGCTGAAGTCGCCTTCTTCGAGCACCATGTTGTTATTGGTGCCGTGGTACACGCCGTCTTTTCCGGGCTTTATCGACGCGATCCTGCCGGTGGTGTCGGTCCCGAGTATCTCGGATATGGTCTCCGGGTCGTTCACGACTATCCCCTGCATGCTCGGGGCGCGCTTTGCCGCGATCGCCTCTGGATCTGCGTCGTCCGTGATCCGCTCGCCTTTCAGGTCGTCGGTATTCACGTCTCTCGTGCCGAGGTAGAAATAGAACACTCCCGCCGGCTCGCGCTTTCCTTCCTGCGCCGCCTTCATGTAAAGCATGAGCTGCAGGCTGTATCCCGCGCGGATGGTCTGGTCCGTCAGAGTCTTCTGCCCCGATTTGTAGTCGATTATCTTGACCCTGCCGTTCTCGAGGAGGTCCAGACGGTCTATCTTTCCCTCTATGTATATCTTCTTCCCGTCTGCGTCGACTTCCACAGGCGGTATGTCTGAATGCTGCCCGAATACCTGCTCGTACCTGCTTCCCGCGATCTTCCCCGTGCGTGCGTGACGTACAAGTATCTCCGCTGCTTCCATCAGAGTCTTCTCGACACGGTCTGCTCTGTATGAATCACTTCCTGTATAATGGAACACACCGTCCCCATAATTCTGTCGCTCTTCCTGCGCGATCCTGTGTATCATATCGGCGAGCTGCTCAGGCGTGACGGTGTCCCATATGCTGTGCTCCGACAGCTCCGAGGTCAGCCTCATCAGCGAATCGTGATACACATCGCCGATCTCGCGCGATCCGGTCTCAAAGACGCGTCTCTCTTCAGGCTTCAGGCCGAAGTCGACGAAGTATCTGAACGGACACCCGGCATAGCTCTCCAGTCTCGACGCGCTCACGGTGTCGGCATATCTCCCGGAGAACATGATGCAGGACAGCTCTTCTCCGACCGGGTATGCTTTATTATCAAAGCCCAGACCGTCCATCACGCTCTCTGCGGTTTCTGGCTCGTGCTCTTTGTACCACCTTAGCACGTCGTCCCATACAGGATCAAAGCCCGCACCCTCTCTTGCTCTTACTTTTGCGTCGGCGAGATGTCTGAGTGTGCTCGTCCGGCCGCCTATAAGATCCTCCGTCTTTCCTGCGTTCAGGATATCTCTCCCGACTTTCCTGTCCGGGAATATCCTCATAAGATCCTCGATCAGCTCTGAAGGCCTCAGCGAAGACCCGCTCTCATCTGCAGCAGTATAGCTTATCCAAAGCTCAGCGTCAGGCCTGGAGAAGTTGCGGTATATTGCGAGCCGCTCTTCTTCACGCCTCACTTTCTCAGACTTGCAGGCTTCAAATCCGCTCTCGGCAAGCCTCTCTTCTTCCTGCTCCGCGAACAGGCCCGATCCGGATCCTCCCTGCGGTATCACACCGTCGTTAGCGCCTACTACGACTATAGCCTTTACCGCGCCGACTCTTGTCCTCTGCATAGTGCCGACCATCAGGTCGTCCGGCGAAGTCGGCATGATCCCTATCTCAGACTGCCTGAGACCTACGATAAATATATTCAGGAACTCCTCGGCGTCAAACTGCTCTTCTCCGAGAATAGCTCCTATCTGATCAAGTATGCTTACGATCTGCCTCCAGATCTGCACTGTCTCTTCCGCGATATCCCTGAGGCCTGAATGCTCCTGCGCGTCAACAAGCGCATCGAGCTTCCCTACGAGCATTACGTCCTCAGTCAGGAATCTGTAGAATCCTTCAAGGAATTCCGAATAGCTCTGCTTCTTCGTAAGAAGCTTCATCAGCTTTCCAAAAACAAATGTGACCGTTTTACGCGACCTCTCCAGCCCGGCAAGTTCCTCTTCACTGTATCTGTCAGCGCCATACGAGAACGCTCTGTTCCACAGTTTCCTGTCGATCCGGTAGCAGACAGCATAGTTCTCGAGCTTTTCGGTCTCATCCTGATCCAGAACCGAGAGGCCAGTCTTGAGCGCCCTGAAGATATCCTGCGTCCTCATCCCGTGTGTGCACGCCGTTATCATGGCAGATATACACACCGCTATGCCTGACCCTGATATGCTCCTCTTCTTATCTATGAACGCCGGGATCCCATATTCGTCAAAGGCGTGCTCGAGTGCTGCTCCTCTTTTGTCGGCGTCGTTGCAGATCACGGCAATGTCCCTGTACCTGTAGTTTTTGTCTCTGATGAGATGAAGTATATACGCCGCAGCAGACTCTGCCTCGTTGTAGAAGTTGGCCGATTCTATGATCGTGATGCCTTCCGGTGCTCCAGTATCTGCGGCTCTGCCGTTCGTTTCGACAACTTCATGCTCTCTCTGCTCTGCTTCGTGCTCGCCGGTGCCCGTTTCACTGAAAGGCCGCGGCATAACCGAATACAGCTCATGCTCCAGGTGCCCGATCTCCCGTGATACCTTCTTCACTCTGAATCTTCCGTCAGGATACATGCCCGTTATCGACCTGACCACACCTCTGTAGGCACCATTCTCCGCGGCTGCAGCGAGGAGATTATCCCTTACTGCTCCCGTAAGTTCGAACAAAGCCTCGTCTTCTGCTCCTTCGTCGTATGTGAGCACGACATTTACTTCCGGGCATAAAGCCATCAGCTTCCCGAGCACCTTGAGCGACTTCGGAGCAAAGCTGTCGAATCCATATACCCATACAGCTGCTTTCCTGAGCATGCCCGATCCGCCGGCCTTCTCCAGGAACAGCTCCACATAGTCCTCGGAATCGGTATATTTACCCTCTATCCGCTCATCATACGCCGTGTAGATTTTGCTGATGTCGCGCATCTTGAGTGCCAAAGCATCATCCTCGGGAAGGCCGAGCGCCGTTTCTCTGTACACTTCCGGCGTGATGTCGTACTGCTTGAGCTGAGATATGTAGTCGTTCAGCATCTCGATGAATGCAGGCTTCCTGACATTCCCGCCATACACCGCAAGATCGTCTTTCAGCCCTGCCAGGACCTCTGTAAGGAGCATCTGTCGGCCGTATTTGTCGATGAATCTGACGTCCCCCTGGCCGAGCTCCGCGATCACATTATGCTCGAGCCTGGAAATACTGTACACATCCAGTCCGATCAGAGCATCTTTCCCGATCACACTGAACGCCCGTCTCTCGGCTTCCAGCGTGTACTGGTCAGGGACAAGCACTAAAACAGGAGAGGCGGCACTGAAGCCCCTCTCCTTTATCATTTCATATATGAACTTTTCCTTATCGACGGATTCCCGTCCAAAGAAAATATTCAGCATACAATGTCTCTCGCTTTTGTCGATAGTATCATCCGTTCAGGACCGCTCGCGCTTAGTCCTCGTGCAGCGGTTCTAAGCTCACACTTCGCCTTACGGTTCGTGTTCGCTAAGAACCGGCACTGTGGAAGTCCTTCAGGATGATATTATCGACATCATGGGTGTATAAATAAATGCAACAGTTCTTACCCCTCGATATGCATCTCCAGCTGCTCTGTCGTCATCGTCCTCTGATAGATATCAGTCAGCGCTCCGTTGAATACTATGTCGCATTCATCCATCGGAGCATCCTCAACAGACAGGTCTCCCTGCTTTATGACACGGACAGTATTGCCATAAGTCTCTGTCTTTATTTTCTTTCCTTCCTGATCATATGTATCGAACAGGAACTGAAGTGAGTCTCCTGTCTCGAGACTCTCGGTCCCCCTGGAGTTCAAGATGGTAGAGAATACATCCGTGCCGATAGTATAATACCCGGTGATATGGCCATGGACCTGCTCCGTGCCGTCCGAGTCATCCTTTACAGGATCCCATTCAATGAGCAGCATTATGTCTTCTTCACCGTTAAGCCTTGCCGGGACTTTGCCGGAATAGATGTCTCCCTCATCGGTGCTCCTTACAGGCTCAGCTTCATAGCTGACCAGCTCACCACCGATGTGTATCCAGGTGTCGTCCATCGCGACAGTCGGATGACCGTCTGCATCCGTTCCGCCGATATGGTCGCTTCCGAGATATCTGAGCTCGCCCTCTTTATCTGTTTTCTGCCATACCACAGTCTGGCAGTCGGTAATGATCTTCCAGGCCTTCTTCGGAAGCTCGATCTGATATCCGTCATCTGCCTCTTTCAGCGGGATATCGACCAGGGCCTCGACATCGTTGTAGTCTTCAAATCCCTTCACATACCAGTCTTCCTCGGTGTAATCAGTATCAGCAAGCCCAAGGAACAGTGAGCTGATCACGTCGTCGCTCTCAAGGGCTTCTGCGAGCACCTTCTCCTGATAGTCGTCCTGCTTCATGGCTTCCTTCCTCTGAGCAGCCATGATACTGAATATGTCATTGAAGACTCTGCGCTCGGTCTTGAGCGACATCTCCTTCAGCTGATTGCTTGTCATTCCGTAATACGCGATCTGCTTATAAGGGAACGAAAATGCGATGCCGTTGATCCCTTTTGCCGAATCCTTGTTACGATAAAGAACGCATGCGCGGATCCTGTTGATGAGATCCTTCATCTCCTTATCGCTTCCGAAGCCTTCTTCGTAGTCGGCTTTGTTCAGCACTTTCAGGTAATCGATAAGGTCGATCTGCGCATTGTCATAGAAGTTGTACGCATTGGTGCCTGCGACAGCCATATCCGCATACGCTCCCACATCTTTACGGATCTGGACATCCGCATTCTCCAGGAAGTCCTCGAGCTCTTCATACGCAGGCTTGGCAAGTGTCGTATCGACGAACGAAAGAGTCGCTTTTGTATCCGGCTTTCCGTCCTCATCCTTTACTATAGTGTTCAGCTGGTCATAGCATGACAGCAGGTCGACAGCAAGATCTTCTGTGCTCATTCCCGGATCCTTCGCCAGCTTGCTGAACGCTGAAGTGTAATACCATCCGTAGCCGCCTTCTACTTCCTCCGACGCCAGGTAGTAATCTGTATACGGCTCCATGCTCGCGGCAATCTCTATATCCTGCATCAGGCATGCGTCAAAGCCTATCACATCGAACCTGATACCCGACTTTTTAACAGCGTTGATGACCTCTGATGTCTGTATAGTCTGATCTTCTTCATTATCGCTGTTCTTTTTGTTTACGTCATCCTGGCCGTAGCCCATCGCCACTCCGCCGCCATGATCCCACATGACGAGCATATACCTGTCAGCCTGATATTTATCTTTGGCCCAGACCAGGAAGTCCTCAAGGCTCTTCCCGTCAGACATGCTCATATCATCAGAAAGCTCTTCTACCTGTTCAAACTTGCCTCCTTTGATCTCATATCTTCCATACGAATAGTCGTCGATGCCGTCTGTGAACCAGCGCTTTGATCCTCCTGCCTGAACGACGAACGTCAGACCGTCGCCTTCACCTGTAGCTGTGATCATCTGCTTTATATTGGCGCTGGCAAGTCCGCCGCCGTCCTCCAGGTTGGACCCGACTATATATGTGAGCACTACTGCGCTCTTATCCTGTGAATGATCAGGGAAGAATTTCTCCCTGCTGGTCTTCATAGTCCCGACAGAAGCGGCAGCGCTCCCCATTGCATCTTCTCTGGACACCACCTCTTCTGTGCCCTTTATATCCTTTGTCTTTTCATGGAAATCCTCAAGACTGTAATCGACCAGTATGCCTGGCGTATGTGTACGGATAGTGATGAATCCAACTACCGCGACCAGTGCAGCTATCTCAGCTCCCGAGATCAGGAAGACGGCCGCCTTTGCCAGGAAATTAAGTACCGGCGGAAGCGGCTTCACAGGCCTGAGCTTGAGCGGTGTGTACTCTGCCTTGCCCAGTCCGAGTATGACCAGGAAGAGCGGCGGGAATACGATAGTAGCCAGCCTGAACAGGACCCCTTTGCCGAAACTCTTTGCAAGCCTCCAGTGCAGACGTGCAAGGAATATCCCATACACGATATAGACAATGAGAACAAAGAGAAGACCCATCTCTTCCCTGGTCCCAAGGTACACAGCAGCGGCGCCGAAGACCAGAGATATCGCGAACGGCCTGTAGAACGACCTCATCGTTCTGAACAGGACCTTCGTCATCTCACGTTCCGCGAGGAACGGCACGATGCACGTCCATCTCTTGAGCGGCATCTTGCCCAGTACAAAGAAATAACTGATCGTCATGAGTACCCAATATATTATGAACGATATCGGGTCTGTAAGGAACCTGAAAAATAACATTTAGTAACCTCTTATAACTGTTTCAATTCTTCATTTATAAATACGTCTATATCCCCGTCCATAACTGCCTGCACGTTCCCGGCTTCGGCGCCTGTCCTGTGATCTTTTACAAGCGTGTACGGCTGGAAGACGTATGAGCGGATCTGTGATCCCCATGTTATCTGCGAGAAGTCGCCCTTGATCTCTTTAAGTGTCTCCTTGTGCTGCTGTTCTTTCAGGTCTGCCAGTCTCGAGATCAGGATCTTCATTGCCATGTCTTTATTCTGATGCTGGCTCCGCTCGTTCTGACAGGTGACGACTATATTTGTCGGGATGTGCGTGATGCGGATAGCCGAGTCGGTTTTGTTTACGTGCTGTCCGCCCGCACCAGAGCTCCTGTAAGTATCGATCCTGAGATCCTCCGGCTTTATCTCTACGTCGCCTACGTCATCCATCTCCGGCATGACTTCCAGTGCGGCAAACGACGTCTGGCGCTTTCCCGCCGCGTTGAACGGGGAGATCCTGACGAGGCGGTGCACGCCTTTCTCATGCTTGAGATAGCCGTAAGCGTTAGTCCCCTCGATGAAGAACGTGGCGCTCTTTATGCCGGCTTCCGTGTCGTCCTGCAGGTCTACTACGTCGACCTTGAAGCCGTGGTTCTCCGCCCATCTCGTGTACATCCTGAGGAGCATCTCTGTCCAGTCCATGGCATCGACACCGCCTGCTCCGGCATGCACTGAGAGCAGCGCGTTCTTACGGTCGTACTTGCCGCTGAGCAGCGTCGTCACGCGGTAGCTGTCGAGCTTCTTCTTGAGCTGCTCATATGTTGAGATTATCTCATCCGCTTCCTGCTCGGCTTCATCTGCCTCGCCTTCAGCTTCCATTTCATCACAAAGCACGAGCAGCTCCTCCAGATCTTCAAACTCGCCGAGCAGCTCCTCGTATGCCTTGATCTTATCGTCTATTGCCTTCTTCTCCTGGAGCACCTTCTGAGCAGCGTCAGAATCGGACCAGAAGTCGTCGGTTAGTGTCTTTTTGTTTAATTCTTCTGATTCACTCTTAAGACCAGGAAGGTCAAAGTGAATCACCTACCTCTATAAGGACCGCCTTCTTTACCGGCAGATCCTGCTTTACCGGATCCAGTTTAAGCATGGCCTTTCCTCTTCGCCTCCTCCATATCCGATTTCATATGACAGTTCTTGTATTTCTTGCCGCTTCCGCACCAGCACGGGTCGTTCCTCCCGATCTTCGGGCGGTCGCGCCTTACTGTCTCAGGCTTGTCCTCTCTGTCAGGAACGTTCATGTTCTTGCTCGGCCCGTTCTGGGCGTTCATCTGCTCCATCTCTTCGTCGACAAAATCAGACTTCTTCTCATCGCTTATCGTCGCCACCTGATGACGCTCGTGCCTGGTCTCTACCGATACGTTGTAGCAGTATGTCACGACTTCCTCGGCGATCTCGCTGTTCATCGCGTCGAACATCTCGAATCCTTCTTTAGCGTATGCCGCTACAGGGTCCTGCTGGCCGATCGCGCGGAGACCGATACCTTCACGCAGCTGGTCCATGGCGTCGATCTGGTCCATCCACAGGTTGTCGACTACTCTCAGCATGATCGTGCGCTCGATCTCACGCATCGGCATAGGAACGCCGATCTCCTGCTCTTTCTTCTCGTAGATCTTTTCGAACTCATCCTGCACGTCCGCAACGAGCTTCTCCGGCGTGAGCCCGGCAAGATAATCGGTCGACTGGTCAACTCCCTTGAACTTAGGCGTGATCTTCCTGAGCTTCTTATTCATGCTCTCATAGTCCCATTCCTCCGGATACTTGGATTCCAGGGTGTACGGCTCGATGATGTTCTGGACGATGGACTTCATCATGCCCATGATATATTCTCTCAGATCTTCTCCGAGCAGGACCTTCTTCCTGTCGTTGTAGATCTGCTCACGCTGCTTGTTCATGACGTTATCGTACTGCAGAACGTATTTACGGATGCCGAAGTTCCTTCCCTCGACCTTCTTCTGCGCACTCTCGATGGACTTGGTCAGCATGCCCGCTTCGATCGGCTCATCTTCTGCAAGCCCCATCTTTGCGACCATGTTCTTGACTCTGTCGCCGCCGAACAGCCTCATCAGCTCGTCGTCCAGCGAGATGAAGAACTGTGTCGATCCGGGGTCTCCCTGACGTCCGGAACGTCCGCGCAGCTGGTTGTCGATACGCCTTGATTCATGTCTCTCAGTACCTATGATCGCAAGACCTCCCTGCTCCACTACCTCGTCGTGCTCTTTGTCAGTGTCGACCTTGAACTCATCATAGTACTTCCTGTATGTGTCGCGGGCTTTGTTGAGATCTTCGTCGTCGGAGTGTGCGAATCCGGTCGCGAAGCTTATCGCCTCTTCATCAAAACCTTCTTTTCTCATTCTCTTCCTGGCTTCGAACTCTGGGTTTCCGCCGAGCAGGATATCGGTTCCACGTCCTGCCATGTTGGTCGCGATCGTGACCTGGCCGAGGCGGCCTGCCTGCGCAACGATCTCAGCTTCACGCTCGTGCTGCTTCGCGTTCAGCACGTTATGCTTGATGCCGCGCCTCTTCAGCATATCGCTTATCAGCTCTGATTTCTCGATCGATATCGTACCTACGAGTACCGGCCTTCCTGTCTCATGGAGCTCCTCGACTTTGTCAGCGATAGCGTTGAACTTCCCTTTTTCATGCTGATATACCTGGTCGTCCAGGTCTTCCCTTATAACAGGCTTGTTCGTCGGAATAACGACTACGTCCATGTTGTAAATGTCTCTGAACTCGTCTTCCTCTGTCTTCGCTGTACCGGTCATACCGGCAAGCTTCTTGTACATACGGAAGTAGTTCTGGATAGTGATGGTCGCAAGAGTCTTTGATTCCGAGCGGACGAGCACGTGCTCCTTCGCCTCGATCGCCTGGTGCAGGCCGTTCGAGTAACGTCTTCCGAACATCAGGCGGCCGGTGAACTCGTCTACGATGACGATCTCGCCTTCCTTCACGATGTAATCCACATCGCGCACCATGAGGTTGTTAGCCTTTAGGGCCTGCTGTACATGGTGGCTTATCTCCATGTTGTCAGGGTCAGAGTAGTTCTCCACGTGGAAGAAAGCTTCTGCCTTGCTTACTCCTGATTCTGTGAGCGATACTTCCTCCTCCTTCTCGTCGACAGTGAAATCTGTATCCTTGACAAGGCCGAGAACGAACTGGTTGGCCTTTCTGTACATGTCAGTGGATTCTGTGCCCTGGCCGGAAATGATGAGAGGCGTCCTCGCTTCATCGATCAGGATCGAGTCGACCTCGTCGACGATCGCATAGTTAAGAGGTCTCTGGACGAGCTCCTCTTTATATGTGACCATGTTGTCCCTCAGGTAGTCGAAACCGAACTCATTGTTCGTTCCGTATGTGATATCGCATCTGTAAGCGTCATAGCGCTCTTCATCAGTTATGCCGTGGATAACGCAGCCTACTGTAAGACCGAGGAATGTATAGACTTTACCCATCCACTCGGAGTCACGCTTTGCCAGGTAGTCGTTTACTGTAACTACGTGCACGCCTTCACCTGTCAGCGCGTTAAGGTATACAGGAAGCGTCGCGACAAGTGTCTTTCCTTCACCTGTCTTCATCTCGGCTATCCTGCCCTGATGGAGCACGATACCGCCGATCACCTGCACACGGAACGGCTTCATTCCCACACTTCTCAGCGCCGCCTCACGGCATACCGCGAATGCCTCCGGCAGGAGGTCGTCCAGCGTCTCGCCGTTCTTGAGGCGGTCCCTGAATTCATCCGTCTTCCCGCGGAGCTCATCGTCAGAGAACGCCGCGGCCCATTCTTCCAGGGCGTCTACCTTGTCTGCGATCTTTTCGAGTTTCTTTACTTCTTTTTTGTTCAGATCTCCAAAGATCAGTTCCATTAAGCTCATATGTTATGTTTCCCCTTTCTGTCTATTGTTCCTGCCCTTTTTCCTCAGGCAGATCTTTTACCTTGATTATGACTTCAAGCGCCTTGCGCTCGTCTGCTTTTGTGACTTTGCCCACATACTCCTTCTTTGATGAGCGGTATGTGAATGTGTCGCCGGTCTCCGGAAGCTTGTCGATCAGCCTGACTACCCAGCCGTTCACTGTAGTTGCGTCGCACTCTTCTTCGTCACCGAAATAGTCGAACATCTTCTCGACATTTGCTGAAGCGAGCACGCGGTATGTGCCGTTCTGGAGCTTGGTTATCTCCTGCGACTCGACTTCCTCATGCTCATCGTAGATCTCCCCGACGAGTTCTTCCAGGATATCCTCCATGGCGACAAGCCCCATCGTTCCGCCGTATTCATCGACTACGATAGCGATCTGGCATTTCTCCTTCTGCATGCGCTTGAGAAGCTCCGCAGCGCTCATTGACTCACCACAGAACACCACCGGCTTGATAAAGTCAGATACCGTTTTATCCTTATGATAGATATAATTGTGAAAATCTTTCTGGTTCAGCACTCCCAGGATGGTATCAAGGTCATCCTTGTACACCGGAAGCCTTGAAAAGCCTGTCTTCAGGAACTGATCGGCGATCTCATCTTCAGATGCCTCAATGTCGATCGCCTGCATCTCCACTCTCGGCGTAAGCACGTCCGAGGCCTTAAGATCATCGAACTCTATCGCGTTCTGTATCAGCTCGCTCTGGTCGGATTCCAGGCTCCCGGCCGTTTCAGCCTCCTCTACCATCGTGATGAGCTCATCCTCAGTTATCGTATCTTCGTCATTCTTCTTGAATATCTTGAAGAGAAGCTTTTTCCACTGCGAGAACAGCCAGTTGAATGGCGTGAACAAGACCATGAGCACTGACAGGAGCGGCGCCGCGAACATCGCGAAGCTCTCCGGCCTGTCCTTGGCGAGGGTCTTTGGCGATATCTCACCGAAGATCAAAACCGTGATGGTCATCACTACAGTCGCGACCGTCGGACCGTAGCTCCCGTAAAGCGCCACAAAAAACACAGTCGCTACAGCCGCGTTAGCGATATTGACTATATTATTACCAATGAGGATGGTGGAGAGCACCTTGTCGAACTGCTCCTCAAGCTCGAGCACCTGACGCGCCCGCTTGTCACCGTCATCCGCCATATTCTTTATCTTTATCCTGTTCAGCGAAGTGAATGCCGTCTCCGTCGCCGAGAAATACGCCGAAAAAATGACCAGCACCACCATCGCTATTATATATACCGCCATAGTCTGCGGACTCATATTATATTACTACTCCTTTATTATTATTGAATTAATATTACGCCTGCAGATATCCACATGAGGGGTTTCCACAGTGCAGGTTCTTAGTGAACACGAGCCGTAAGGCGAAGCGCGAGCTTAGAGCCTCTACACGAGGACCGAGCACGAGCGGCCCCTCAGGGGGATATCCGCAGGCGCTTATAATTACTTAATAAGATGTTCGAGTGTAGCGAAGAGAACTTCCGGCTCTACCGGCTTGGACAGATGCGCGTTCAGGCCCGCCTGCAGGCTCTTCTGGACATCCTCATCAAAAGCGTTCGCAGTGAGCGCGATGATCGGGATCTCCTTCGCGTCAGCTCTGTCAAGCTTTCTGATAACCCTCGTTGCCTCGAGCCCGTCCATCTCAGGCATCCTCATATCCATGAGGATCGCGTCATAATATCCTTCCGGCTTCTCTTTAAACATATCCACACAGATCCTGCCGTTCTCAGCGTGATCGGTCTCGATATTCCTCATCTTGAGGATTTCTTTCATGATCTCCGCGTTCACGAGCATGTCCTCTGCAAGGAGGATCTTCCTGTCGTTAAGATCTGCCTTATGCTCCTCCCGCGGTGATGCATCGTTCTTTTTCTGGAGCGCCGTCTTGAACTCATCAATGACATTGGAAGCGAAGATCGGCTTCGCAAGGAAGCTGTCTACGCCGGCCTTCACTGCCTCGTCGATTATATCGTCCCAGTTGTAAGCAGTCAGGATGATGATCGCCGACTCAGCTCCGACGATCGACCTTATCTGCCTTGTCGTCTCGAGCCCGTCCATATCAGGCATCTGCCAGTCGACAAGGATGAGGTTGTACGGCTCTTGTCTGGCCTGCCGCACCTTGACCATCTCAATCGCTTCTTTTCCGGACAGAGCTGTCTCTACCGCAATACCGACATTGTCAAGCACGAGCCTCGCGTGCTCGCAGGCAACCTTGTCATCGTCTATTACGAGCACGGACATGTCATGCGTGCTTATCACGCTGCTCTTTCCGTCAGATGTCCTTTCTGAATTCGTAAGCGTCACCGTTACAGTGAACTTGGTCCCTTTTCCTTTTTCAGACTCCACACTGATATTCCCGTTCATCATCTCGATGATGCTCTTTGTTATTGCCATACCCAGTCCGGTGCTTCCGTACTTGTTGGTAACGGTCGAGTCTTCCTGCGCGAACGCGTCAAACATTTTAGGGATGAACTCTTTATCCATACCAATGCCTGTGTCTGACATCGTGAACCTGAGCGAAGTCTTTCCATCGAAAGAGTTCATCTTTTCAACTGTGAGTTCCACCTGCCCGCCTTCTGGCGTGAACTTGACAGAGTTCCCCAGGATGTTTATCAGCACCTGCTTGAGCTTCATGTCGTCGCCGATATAGTAATCATCGATCTTGTTCAGGGCGCGGCATTCATATGTCAGCCCCTTGTCGCGGCACTGTCCGCTTATTATCGTGTTCACCTGCTCTAGCAGGCTTGCGAATGAGAACTCTTCATTCTTCAGGACGAGCCTTCCCGCTTCTATCCTGGAGATGTCCAGGATATTGTTTATGAGACCGAGCAGATGGTGCGCGGAGCCGTCGATCTTCTCCAGATAACCTCTCGTTTTTTCCGGAAGGTCCGGATCGTTCAGAGCTATATTATCAAGTCCTATGATAGCGTTCATAGGAGTCCTTATCTCATGGCTCATGTTCGAAAGGAACGCCGTCTTGGCTTTGCTCGCGTCTTCCGCAGCCGCAAGAGCATCGGAAAGCGCCTGGCTCTGAGCCATATCATTACGGATTTCCTCGTCTACATCTGTAAAGCCTACGCCAACAGCATGCACTATACCGTCATCACGGTCCTGAGGATGACGTACTCCCGCCATACGGAGCATCTCGTAGCGCTCCACACCGTCGCGGATCGTAAGATACCTGTGCACTATGATGGACTCAGTTTTCAGCCTGTTCTTTATCTCGTCGATATCGATGTACTTGAGGAAGCCCTCCCGATATTGCTCTGCTACATATTTCTCGCCGTACTCGCGGAAACTTTCCTCAAACTCAAAGTGTTCGCCGTCCGGCCTGATATCCATTTCAGGAGCTATAGACCTGTAGCATACACCTTCGTTCTTATCGAGGTCTACGTAGTATACGCTCCTGTAGTCAGATGCCATTGCTGTGATCATCTTATCCTGCTGGATCTGTTTCTTTTCTTTAGCCAGCAGATCTTCCTGGAGCTTGAGGCGCTGCTCCATCTCTTCCTGCCTTGCTTTGTCCTCAGCTTCGGCCTTTTCCTTTTCTATCTGTGCCCTGGCTGTCCTGCGTGTCTGCCGTATCATGAAGATGAACATTGCGACCATGACGAGCGTGATGAAAAGTGTGAGAATAAGACTCTGCTGTGTGATGCTGTCGGAAATGCCTCTTACCTTTTCTGATATGACGCTCTCGCGGATGAGGTATGTGAGCATCCAGTCGGTGCCCTTCACCGGCACGTAGTCGAGTGACTCGGCGATACCGTTGTAGGTAAACGAAACTATCCCGCTATTCCCTTCGGCAAAATCTTTTTCGACCTGCTCGTATGAGTAACCGTTGGCATAATCTGCGATCTTTAATGCATCGAGCAGGTTGTCCTCCGCCGCGAGCCCGCCGAGTACCATGTTGGTCAGCGGTCCGCCGTCTTTCTTGTATATATTGCAGAAGGTTGTCTCATTCGCGTCGGACTGGAGTGAGACTCCATCGAGCATCGCGTCCATGTCTATCTCGATAAATGAAGCGACCAGGTCATGGCCCTCGAGATCCATGCCTTCCACAGGGACAGCTATTATGACCTTGTTTCCCCCGTTTTCATCGATCACCGTGATCTCCGGCTCCGAGATGGTCTTATAATCAAAGCCATACCGCTCTATATCGTGCTGCTCTCCATCGGCGGTATAGATCGTGCCGTCACTGTCGACAAATGCGAATTTCTCCAGGTTATACAGTTTCCTCATGCGCGCCTGGAGCTCTTGCAGATGCTTCTCGTCCTGCAGGTCATCTTCTGTTATTAGCGATACCGCGGCCTGCATGTCAGTTATGTAGTCTTCAAGGTTTGATGAAATGACCTGTTCGCGTCTTCCAGCAAGCTCGTCCATGAAGAACGTGCTGACCGCCCGGACAGCATCACTGTTTGCCTTCTGCGCGTTCCGACCCATCCAGATCGTGCCGATAATCACAAGCGCCGCAACGGCGAGCAGAACGATGATCAACATTCTAAATGTGTGCCTGTTTTCTGATCCATTCATGGCAGTAAAAGCCCTTTCTTTTATCAGCTGCAGCACAGCTTTAGATCCGCCGCCCTTTACTATCCGGCTGGTATCCGTGTGCTGCTTAAGCACATAATCCTACAATTTAATTATACCAAAAAACACAGCCGTTGTCAGTGATATCTTTGACATATGAGAGCGTATAGGTTTACAATTGATACAGGAAACATACTATGTCCGGGTGAAGGCAATGTCTACCAGATCATCATTACTTAAATTACTATCTGATAACGCAGGATGCTATGTCTCGGGAGAGAAGATCGGCGAAGCTCTTGGCGTGTCCAGAACAGCCGTCAACAAAGCCTGCGCATCCCTCAGAAAAGACGGATATATGATAGAGAGCAGGACCAACAAAGGCTATATGCTCGTCAGGCATGGAAAGCTGCTTACGGCCGATGGTACTTCTGCTCATCTTAATGTACCGTGCTCGCTCACTGTGTACGACGTAGTTACATCCACTAACGAAGTCGCGAAAACAGCGGTGCTCGGTGACGCACCGCTCGTCATAATCGCAGACAGGCAGACCGCCGGGAAGGGCCGGCTCGGAAGGCGCTTCGAGTCGCCGGCGGGCGTGGGGCAGTACATGTCTTTCGTGTTCCATCCGGATTTTGATCTTACAAAGTCCCTCTTCGTCACGATGGCAGCCGCAGTAGGTACATGCCGCGCGATCGAAAAAGTCACCGGGAAGCATGCAGAGATCAAGTGGGTGAACGACCTGTACCTTAACGGGAAGAAGGTCTGCGGGATCCTGACCGAAGCCAGCACTGACCTTGAGACAGGAACGATTGGAAGGCTGATAACAGGGATCGGCGTGAACTGCTACCCCGGGAGCTTCCCGCCGGAAGTGCAGGATATAGCCGGGCCGCTTACTGACGACCCTTCCGAGTTCTCACGCGAGATACTCGCCGCGGCGATGATAAACGAGATTCTGCCGCTTATCACGAAGCCGGACACCGCCGATTTCCTGGACGAATACCGTGACAGGTGCTTCATCCTCGGACATGAGATAAAGATCCACCCGACGTATAACGACCTCGGGATCCGTGCCCGCGCGATCAGCATCTCAGATAACGGCGGCCTCGTTGTGGAATACATAGAAGACGCGAAAGCGAGTGATCTCCTCGGAGCTACCGGATCTGCCGCCGACTTCCTCAGAAAAGCAAAAGCCGGCGTGGTAGACGAGCTCCACACCGGCGAGATATCAATATCGCTATAAGATCACTGCTATTTGTTTATTCCGCCAGCTGTTCGTGCAACTGGCGTTTTTATTTCGCCATACCTCTGATGTATGCTATATCGGCTGCTGCACTCCAGTCTCGATCTCTTCTTTGATCTTCGCGAAATCAACTGAGCACTTGTTGTCCGAGATCGCGATCGGCACTCTATCGTCGAACGTGAATACTTCGATAAGACTGTCCTTCGTGAAATCGCGCTTGATTATCTGGTTGCGCTCATAATCTACCGTCCAATATTCTTTGCATCTGGCATGACTGTACTTATATGATTTTAAACTCGTATCATATGCACGATAACCAGGTGATACAACTTCTACAACCAGATCAGGTGCTCCGAATACGGACTTTTCTTTCATTTTTGAATTATCACATACTACAAAGACATCTGGCTGAAGCCCGGTTTTATCATCCGCGTCCAGCTGAACTGTGGCTGGCGCTATAAAAACACTGCAGTCATTATTACACTCATTCTTATTCTGTAAAAGCTGGACATATACATCACCCGCTATCCTCTGGTGCGTTAAAGACGGTGACGCCATATAATAGATCTCACCATCAATTAGTTCTACTCTTCTTGTTTCATTAAGTTCCCAGTAATCTCCGATATTGTAGCTGGCGTGTTCTTTCTCTGCAGCATATTTCAGGCTGACGTCACTAACTATTGAAGAACCGATTTGCTCCTGTGTTTCAGCCTTCACATAGCCACTTTCCTGAAATGCCAAAGATAATTTCATCAGTGTATCTCGTCTGGGTGATGTAACACTTCCCCCGAATACCTTCTCCACAGTACTGAGCGGCATAAAGGCCATATCTGCTATATCCTTATTAGTGAGCCCCAGCTCACGCTTCTGCTCCTTCAATTCCGACAAAGTCATCATTTAAGCCACTTCGCTTTCTCAACACAAGTTCTCCCTTTCTACGAACATGCTATCACGAACAGCAGTCAGCTGTCAACCTTAATACATCAATTACAGCAATATTTCATCCTTTTTACGCCTATTTATCTGCCGTATTGCCTATTTGCAATTTCCAGAATATAATGTTTAATGTTTTTCCACAATATGTCTAAGCTGCTCGCGTTCTTCTTCTGTGAGCGGCCTGAATCTCTCCGCAGCGTCCATATCTTCTGCCGCGTGTGCAGGATCTCCGGTCGATGCGACGCATGTCACTACGAACGGGAATGAAAGCACATATCTCAGCGCCCAGTCGATAGCGCTGTGCGGCGCCTTGTCCTGCTTCAGCAAAGCATATCCTGCCATCGTCTTACGAAGTACTTCCACAGACGTGCTGCTCTCATCAGCATTATGATTCGTTTCATTATCAGTCTCGGCCTGTGTTGTTTCTCCCGCTTCAACATGCTGCTCATAAACCGCAGGATCTGCTTCCTGCCGGAACACTCCAGGATCCAGCTCTGCAAGCTCGCCGCCCGCAAACGGGCTTCTGACAAGGATCTCCTTGTACCTGCGCCGCGAGATGGTATAGTATTTCTGAGCAAGGTCGCCTTCTGAGAATCCCGTCTTGTAATTCACAGGAAGCTCAACATAATCTATTTCCTTGCGGTCTTTCAGAAGGTCGTCGAGGAGTGTCGCGGAACCGCAGAACGCAAGTCCCGCCTTCTTTATGAGCCCTGATTTTTTAAGCCTCGCGAGCTCCGACCAGACAGCTTCCTGCTCAGCATTCACAGGCCTTCCCGACTCCTCTTCAGGCCCGTTTATCCTCTTGTCCGCCAAAGTTTCCGGTTCAATGTTCGCGTCTTCCGGATAATTCTCATAGTACCTCTCTATTCCGCAGACAGCGAGCCTGTCCAGATGTCCTGCTCCCGATTTCCTGATCAAGGCCTCTGCTTCTCCGAGCATGCTCGCATCGACAAGCGCCGTCAGGTGGTATCTGCTCCTGTCATAGCGCTTGACCAGCGCACTGCGGACGGCCTTGATCTTCCTGTCGAAACTGATTTTATCTTCGACTTCCGGCCACGCCAGGAACTCCAGCTTAAAATATCCATGGCCCTTCATCATCTGAGTATCTATCAAAGCCTCTGCCGCTTTGTGGTCGATCTGACGTCCGCCTGTCCGGAGCGGCAGCCTGTAGATCCCAAGGCCCAGGCGCCCGATATCATTGATCTTGCTGTACATATACGGATCGCCGTCTTCAAAGTCTACTGCGTAGCCGAACCCGGGCTCGGGCAGCCAGTCCCACATCGAGCCGCAGACCGCAGGGAAAAGCTTCTCCATGATGCATGCGATCACGCCGCCGTGGCACACGACGACTGACACCGCGTCCTGCCCGCCGTGTCTGTGCGACCACTCCTTCAGACGGTGCTTGCCGAGAAGCTCTTTAAGGCCCTCATGGATGCGCACATGAAATTCGTTCGCGGTCTCAGCATCGGCGATACGCTCGTCCCCGGTCGTGTCCCAGGCCCACTTGTCAAAATTATCGAAAACCTTCAGCTCATCATAAGTCTTGCATTCAGCTTTACCGAAGTTGATCTCCTGGAGTTTCGGGATAGCGCTGTGCTCACGCTTTCCGTATATCGCCTCAAGCGTCTGGTCTGTGCGGATAAGCCCGGTAGTATAGAACTCCGCATCGTCCGGGACCTCCGGATAGATGCCCTGCTCGGCGTACGCGCGGATCTCCGCTTTTCCATCCTCTGTTAAAGGAAGATCGGTGGCCCCGTAATACCAGTGATTGCGGTTGCCATCGGTCCTTCCGTGACGTATAAGATAAATTCTGGATAACATGCTGTTTCTTTGTATCCTCGCTTTAGCTTCTGCTTTTGCAGTTATTTCTCTGATTTCGTTTTTCCGCCAGTTTCCTTTGCAGCCTTTTCTTTTGCCTCTTTACGCTCTGCCTTCATCTTCTCGAACATTTTACGGAACTGCTCCTCAGGAGTAAGCCCGTTCTCATCGTTTCCGAAGCTGAAATTCTTGAACGGTGTCATGTCTGCTGCGCCGTTTGCTTCCGCAGCGAACACCGCCTCCAGACCGTCCGCCTTCGGAGCCGGATTTGCCTCTGGAGCAGAATCATCACCAACGAGATTTTGATCGCCCTCGCCAGCCGCCTCATCCTTCAGGACGACCGGAATGCCGCAGAACACACGGACGACTTTGTCCGCCTGCTGAGCCACCTTTACCATCGTGCGGCCGACACCTTCACGCCATGCGCGCTCCGTCTTGTCCATAGGAACCACGCCCTGCGAGATGTCGTCACAGATGATGATGCGGCCTTTATACCTGTTCGCGCGGAGCTGCATGCCGACCGCCCTCTCCGGCACCTGACCTGCCTTGATCAGTGCGAGCACGTACCTCTCGAAGTGGTCGACTATCTTCTCATCAAAACCTACCGCCGTGCTCCCCTCTTCACAGGTGAACACATCGCTGTCAGTAATACCATACTCTTCCTTCGCGTAGTCGAGCTTCCCCTGATACGCTCCGCCAATTATCAGAACCATACTTATTTCTCCTTAAAATGCTGTGCAGATCGCCGCAGTAAGGACTCCGGCGAACTCGCCCCAGATTATCGAATATCCTGCGATGTCCCCGCTCATGCCGCCGAGCTGTTTCCTTGCGTGCGCCCCGGCGAGGAAAGTGACAAGACTGGTCGCGACATTAATGCAGAAGACTTTGATCATGCCGTGGAACGGAACACCGATCACCACCGCATAGAGCACATACAGCAGGATCATGTAGATGAGCTGCTGGACGATGACGAGAGCACGGTACTTGCCGCGGTCTTTCGCCTCGTAGTCCTCCACGTACTGGCTGTGGCCGATCGGCTTGTATGTGAGCACCTGGTACCCGGCGCCTGCCCGGCTTATCACCGGGACGAGCACGATGCCGTAGACCAGGAGCGGCGACGATGAGATCATCGTGTAGAAACAGGCAAACCAGCCGATCAGGAGGAACGCCACCATCACGACCGCAAACGACCCGACGTTGGAATCCTTCATTATGCGCTGCCGCTCCTCAAGGTCACGCCTCGACATTATCGCGTCGGTACAGTCCATAAAGCCGTCGAGATGCATGAAGCCGTGGATGTAAAACATATAGAATTCAGCGATGAGCGTCGTGACCATATCGGGGAGGCCGATCTTCCCGCACACAAACATCAGCAGGAAGAAAAGCCCGCCGACAACGAGCCCGACCGACGGGAGCATGGCGAGCATCAGGTTCTTCAGCTTGCCGTCCCACTTCTGCGACGGGCACGGGAGCGTGATGAAATTGCCCCACGCCATGAAAAATGCAGTGATGAAATTCATTCTATTACCCCTTATCCCTTGATAACGGTGAACGTTCCGAACGACGTATCGATCACCTGATCACAGACCTTAGCCAGCGCACGGTCGCACATCGCAAGAGACCGCCTGTAGTTCTCGGTCCAGTCGTCGAACAGTCTTGCGTCGGAGTAAATGTAATCCGAAACGAATACGGTGTTTCCGGTGGCTGCGGCAAAATCCTGAACGTCCTTTTTCACGCGGTCTCCCGCGGCTTCGTCGTATTCGCCGTGCGGTCCGAACATCTCATTGGAAAGAAGCGCCGTAACGCTGTCGAGGAGAAATGCTCCATGCGGATCCACAGGATCTCCGTTCTCGTCGCGGAAGCCTTCTTCAAACATGCCCATGAGATGCGTCGGCTTTTCCACCGTGATAAAGCCCCAGCCGGCGCGGGCCTCAAGATGCTTTTTGATCCTGAGCCTGTCCTCGTCGTCAGCCGGTATCATCGTCGCTATGTAATATAGCGGCACATGCTGCTCGTCCGCCATCCCCTTCGCAAGTTCCTGCGCGTGGAGCGACTTCCCGTTCTTGCACCCGCCGCTGATGAAAATATTCATGTGTTGCCTCTTTTGCGGAGTGTGTTTTTCAGAACCGTCCCTAAAAACACACTTTTGTCATGTTAGTCCAGGTAGTGTCCGCGCTTGATCTCTTCCAGATATTCTGCGTCGATCGCGCCTTCTGCAAGCGTCTTCATGAGGCTCATGGACGCTTCGGCTGCCTCTATGATCTTGAACGCGACAGGGCATCCGCTTCCTTCGCCGAGCCTCATGCCGAGGTCGAACATCGGCTCGAGGCCGAGCCTTTCTATAGCCGCGATGTAGCCGATCTCCTTGGATTTATGTGACGCGAAAATGTAATCAGTCACTGCAGGGTTGAACTCCTGCGCCATGCACGCGGCCGCGATGGAGATGAATCCGTCGATGACCGCAGGAATGTGGTTCTTCGCCGCTCCGAGGAAGCATCCTACCATCGCGCAGATATCAAAGCCTCCGACTTCTGCAAGCTTGTCGATCGGGTCGAGGCTGGCTGCGTCTGCACCTCTCTCACCTACGATCTTTACTTTTGCGGCAAGTCCCTCATTATTCAGGCCGCCGCCTCTTCCGACGAGTTCTCCCGCAGGAAGCCCTGTCAAAGCCTCCAGCAGGCATGAGCTTGTCGTTGTGTTTCCTATGCCCATCTCTCCGATGCCGCAGAGCGTGATCCCGGCCGCCTTCATCGCGTCAGCCGCTTCGAATCCTGTGAGGATCGCCTTCATGGCCTGCTCCCTTGTCATCGCAGGTCCTACTGAAAGGTCCGCTGTTCCTTTGCCGAGACTTCTGTTCACGACCTGAACGGGGATCTTCCCGTCTATGACCATTTTATCTGTATACAGCGCTTCCGGGATCTCGCCCGCGACTCCCATGTCGGTAACGAGCACATCGATCCCGAAGTACCTCGCCTGTGAGCTCATCCCTGTGATCCTTCTCGTGAAGTTGATCGTCTGTGACTGAGTTACAGACTGCGGAGCAGAAGCAACGCCGGTCTTTACTACGCCATTATCAGCGCTGAAAATCGCGATGCACTGCTTAGTCACATCTATATCTTTTACCTTACCGGTGATACCGGCCAGCTTAATAGAGATATCCTCCAGCTTTCCAAGGCTTCCCGGCACTTTCGCGAGCGTCACCTGACGCGCCGCCGCCGCATCCATCGCCTGCTGATCACACGGTTCTATCGCCGCCGACATCTCCGCTATCTTCTCTTCCATCTCCGCTGCAGATAGTTCACTCATTTCTATATCCTCCAAGTATTACTTATCTATACCAATCCTTCATCATACATAATCAACGTTTCCCTACTTTTCAATTATATCATTCCTGTCATGCCAATTAAAGCATACCATTCTAAAACCAGTATTATTCTGAGCTTGTTACCAAACCATCAATCTTCTCAAAATTTCGTTGCCAAACGCAATACTATTTTAAATTGGCAACGAAATCACCTTCTTAACAGAGGTATCTCGTTGCCAAATCATCAATATTTCCGAAAATCCGTTGCCAAACGCAATTTTATTTTAAATTGACAACGAAATCACTGTCTCAATAAGGGTATCTCGTTGCCAAATCATCAGTTTTCCTGAAAATCCGTTGCCAAACAAAGATTATTTTGGATTTGGCAACGAGCACTCATCCAACTTTATTCAATCCAACTTCATTTAATCCAAAGGATAATACAATTTAACTAAACCGTTTCCAGCTTCCCGAGCTTGTCCGCCAGTTTTACGAGTCCGTTTATGCGGTCGTTGCACGGTCCTGTCTCGAACGGGACATATATGACCTTGCTGCAGTCCTGCACCAGCTGCTCGGCTCTGGTGTATGCCGCGTCGCTGATGTCATGGAATGGCTTTTCGGTGACGACTTCTGCCGCGAGGAGCCGCGCGAGCCTGTAGTCCATGTCGTTCTCGTACAGTATGCCGGCCGCGAAGTCGAGGTTCTGCCGCTGGAGCTTCCTATAGACGGGGATCCCTTTCCCGCCGGACGATATCACGAACGCGTACGGCACATGCGGTTTATCATCAAAATCTCGTTTATCGGCCACGGCCACTTTCACGGCATCATCAGTTCCGCCGGTCCTTGCGGCTGTATCAGCTTCAGCTGCTCGCTTTACCGCCACTCCTTCGGTTTTATCCTTCTTCCAGCCCTCTCCCGTCGGCGCCGGAAGCTCGATGCTCCCGTACAGAGGATCGAAGAATCCGTTGTCGATCTCGTACAGCTCTTTTATCATCTCCTCGTCAAAGATCTCGTCCGGTGCGCCGTATCTGTAGATGTGATCGCCTTTGACGCAGATGATCTTGTCCGCGATCTTCATCGCAAGGTCGATCTCATGGAGCGACGAGATTACGGTGATGTTCCTCTTCTTCGCCATGTTTCTTAGGATCGAGAGGAGCTCGAGCTTGTATTTGATATCAAGGAATGACGTCGGCTCGTC
>CAZBFD010000002.1:0-35452 GCA_964491055.1 uncultured Eubacterium sp. | reverse complement strand
TGAGCGAAGCACCGAACATCGTGGATAAGGAACAGCTAGATGAGCTGGGAATAAGCCTTAAAAATGAGTGATATAGGTATCCTGGGCGGGACTTTTGATCCCATCCATCTGGGTCATCTGTGCATAGCGGAGGCATCTCTTAAGTCCGGGGGAATGAGCAAAGTCATTCTGATGCCGGCGAAAGTGAGTCCTTTCAAGCTCGGCCGTGAGATGGCAAGCGAAGAGGACAGGCTTGCGATGGCGGCACTTACTGCAGAGAAGGATCCCGGCATAGAAGTATCAAGGCTGGAGATCGAAGCAGATGGAGTGTCATACACTTTCAGGACGCTTAAAACGCTCCATAAGCTGCATCCATATGAAAGATACTGGCTGATCGTCGGGTCTGACCAGTTCCTGAACCTTGAGTCATGGTATAAGGGAAAAGATATACTGGAAGAATTCCAGATAATCATCGCCCCAAGGCCTGGGTACAGGATGGAAGAACTGAAGGAGCGGATAACGAGATACACTACAGTATTCGGAACTGCCGTAAGAGTTGTGGAAAATGATATGCTGGATATATCATCAACTCAGATAAAACAGGAGATACAGGCAGGAAACAGTATAGAAGGCCTGGTCATACCTGAAGTCGAACAGTATATAAATGAACACGGACTTTATAGAAAAGTACATAACGGATAGTTTTTCCGAAAAACGGAGATTACACACATACGGAGTGAGGGACACATCAATGAAGCTCGCCCGCAAGTATGGAGCAGATCCTGAGAAAGCGCGAGCATGCTCGCTGTATCACGACATGTTCAGGCGAGCATCAGATGAGCGCATTGATGAATACATCGATAAATATGGGCTGGATCCAAAATACCGTCACGACCCTGATCTCGCACACAGCAAGATCGCGGCGATCTACATGAAGAATGAGATGGGGATCGACGATGAGGACATGCTTAATGCCGTAGCTTATCACACTACAGGAAGGGCGGGTATGTCTGTCCTTGAGAAAGTTATATTCCTGGCGGACGCAATAGAGCCTGCGAGAGGATATCCGAGCGTGGGGTATATCAGAGAACTTGCTGAGGAAGATCTTGACGAAGCATGCCTTGCATTACTTGAGCGTTCGGAAGAATATATCAGGCTGAAGGGACGCACGATGGATCCTGACAGCATAGATTTCATGAATGAACTCAGAGAGGAACTAAAGGAGAAAGAAACAGAGAACAAAACAATGGATAACAGAGAACTTGCAATGGAAGCGGCAAAGCTTCTGGATCAGAAAAAAGCTGAGAACGTACTGGTGATCGATATCGCTGAGAAGTCGTCTTTTGCGGATTATCTCGTGATAGCGAGCGCAGGATCAGAAAGACAGGCAGAATCGCTTGCCGACAACGTGGAAGACAAGATGGCTGAGCTTGGCCAGAATGAGAGACTGGCAGACGGCAGGAAGCACACCGGATGGGTGCTGCTCGATTTCGGGGATATAATTGTGAATATATTCAACCGGGATATGAGAGAGAAGTATGACCTGGAGAAGGTCTGGGGCGACTGCGAGACAGTTGAAGTCAAGACCGCTGAATGATGATGAACGTTATTGCTGTTTAATATATAAAGAGTAAAGACAATGGAAGAAAAGTACAATTTTCAGAAAATCGAATCAAAATGGCAGAAATACTGGGAAGATAGCAAGAGCTTCAAGGTGACAGAGGATCCTGACAAGGAGAAATACTACTGCCTGGAGATGTTCCCGTATCCTTCAGGAAAGCTCCACATGGGACATGTGAGGAACTATTCCATCGGCGACGTAGTGGCCAGGTTCAAGAAGATGGAAGGATTCAATGTCCTTCATCCGATGGGCTTTGACTCGTTCGGGCTCCCTGCTGAGAACGCGGCTATCGAGCATGGTATACCGCCTGAAAAGTGGACGTGGGACAACATCCATGAGATGGAGTCACAGCTCAGGAAGCTCGGCCTTTCATATGACTGGGACAGAGAAGTGCAGACATGCAGCCCGGAATACTACAGATGGATGCAGTGGCTGTTCATCCAGTTCTATAACAGGGGACTCGCATACAAGAAGGAGAACCCTGTAAACTGGTGCCCGAGCTGCAAGACAGTCCTCGCTAATGAACAGGTAGTGGACGGATGCTGCGAGAGATGCCATACACCGGTAGGCAAGAAAAAGCTGTCACAGTGGTACCTGAAGATCACAGATTACGCTGACAGGCTGCTGGCAGACCTGGACCACATGCCCGGATGGCCTAATAAAGTTAAGGTCATGCAGAGAAACTGGATCGGAAAGTCAACAGGCGCGAACATCTTCTTTGATATCGTCGGAAGCGACAAGAAGCTCGAGGTATTCACCACAAGAGCGGACACGCTCTATGGATGCACATACATGGTAATGTCGCCGGAGCATCCGCTTGTCGACGAGCTCGTCGCAGGGACAGAGTACGAAAAACCGGTAAAGGAATATCAGGAAGCAGTTCAGCACATAAGTGATATTGAAAGAACTTCGACCACACGCGAGAAGACAGGAGTCTTCACAGGAAGATATGCAGTAGATCCTGTAAACGACCGTGAGATCCCGATCTTCATCTCGGACTATGTCCTTATGGGTTACGGAACAGGTGCCATCATGGCTGTTCCTGCACATGACCAGCGAGACTTTGATTTCGCTAAGAAATTCGGACTTGAGATCATTCCTGTAGTAGATCCGGAGGACGACTCGATAGACATCAACGACCTGAAAGAAGCGTTCGCTGCCGAAGGAAAGATGATCAATTCTGAGCAGTTCAACGGGCTGAACAACTTCGAGTCGATCCCGAAGATGATTGAATTCCTCGAGAAGAAGGGAAGAGGTCACGCAACGACCATGTACAAGCTCCGTGACTGGCTGATCTCCAGGCAGAGATACTGGGGGACGCCTATCCCGATGATCTGGTGTGATGATTGCGGCTGGGTGCCTGAAAAGGAAGAAAACCTTCCGGTGCTCCTTCCTGAGGATGTAGAGTTCACCGGAAAGGGCGAATCACCACTCACTACATCAAAGACTTTCCGCGACTGCACATGCCCGAGATGCGGGAAGAAGGCAACGCGTGAAGTAGATACCATGGATACATTCATGGATTCATCATGGTATTTCCTGCGCTACACCGACCCTCACAACGAGCATGCTCCGTTCAGCAGGGAGAAGTCTGATTACTGGATGACAGTAAACCAGTATATCGGCGGAGTAGAACACGCTATTCTCCACCTGATGTATTCAAGGTTCTTCCAGATGGCACTCCATGACATGGGACTTGCACGTGATGAGGAACCGTTCGACAACCTGCTGACACAGGGCATGGTATGTAAGGAAGACCCTGCCAGCGGAAAGTTCCTCAAGATGAGTAAATCGCTCGGCAATGTCGTATCGCCTGACGAGATACTTGAGAAGTACGGCGCAGACACAGCAAGGCTGTTCATACTGTTCGCCGCTCCTCCTGACAGGGAGCTCGACTGGTCTGACGAGGGAGTGGACGGAAGCTACAGATTCCTCAACAGGGTCTGGAGACTGGTCTATGACTTCACAAAGAGCGGCTGGCAGGAAGATGGCGAAGCAAAGCCTGTAAGTAAAGAAGATAAAGAACTTGATTACGTTCTTAACAAGACAGTTAAAAAGGTTTCCGAGGATGTCGGTGGAAGGTTCAACTTCAACACCGCCATCAGCTCCATCATGGAGCTCGTGAACGAGATGTATAAGTATAAGAATCTGAAGGATATCAACAAGCCGCTCTACAAAGAGGCTGTTGAGAAGCTGATCCTCATCCTGTCTCCGTTCACGCCTCATATCTGTGAGGAGATGTGGGAATCCATCGGAAAGACCACGGCAATAGCTGACACAGCATGGCCGGGATATAACGAGGAATCGCTTCAGCAGGAGTCCATAGAGATAATCGTACAGATAAACGGTAAGCTCAAGCAGAAGCTGACGATAGAAGCCGATACGGGAAGAGAGGAGATGCAGGAGATCGCGGAGAACGATGAAGCTGTGAAGGCTCTTCTCGAAGGCAAGGAGATCGTGAAAGTCATCGCTGTCCCAGGCAAGCTAGTGAACTTTGTCGTGAGATAGAGAGGGATCATGAGAGACAATACAACAGATTTAAGCGAGGTCGTAAAGGGGCTCGGCTTAAAGGAGAAGCACCACGCTGAAAGGGTGGTGCAGCGTCCTGCAAAGCCTGCTCCGGCTCCTGCTAAGAAAGGCGGCAAAAAAGAGCCTGCAGCAAGGAAAAAGCCGGAGAATATGAAGATCATCCCTATAGGCGGCCTTGATGAGATCGGGAAGAACATGACGGTATTCGAGTATCAGAACCAGATTCTGATCGTTGACTGCGGCATGAGCTTTCCGGAAGATGACATGTTCGGGGTGGATGTCGTAATACCTGACCTTTCTTATGTGATCGAGAATCAGAAGAGAGTCAAGGGTCTGGTTATAACCCATGGACATGAGGACCATATCGGGGCGGTACCGTTCCTTCTGGAGAAGGCGGACATCCCGGTATATGGCCCAAGGCTCGCGCTCGGGCTTATAAAGCATAAGCTGGATGAGAGAGGCCTTACGGGAGACCTTCGTACGATCGAAGCCGGTGATAAATTCAAAGTCGGCAAATTCAGCATAGAAGCGATACGTACGACTCACTCGATAGCAGATTCGCTTAGTCTCTGCATAGAGACGCCGGCAGCGAGGATATTCCATACTGGAGATTTCAAGATCGACTACACGCCGATCGATGGTGATCCGATCGATTTCGCGAAGCTGGCTGAGATCGGAAGCCGCGGAGTGGATCTCCTGATGTGCGACAGTACTAACGTGCTGAGGCCGGGACACACTCCGTCAGAACAGGTAGTCGGGAGAACGCTTAATGGTATATTCGCTAACGCAAAGCACCGTATCATAATTGCGACGTTCTCTTCGAACGTTCACAGGGTGCAGAAGATAATAGACCTTGCGAGGAAATATGGAAGGCAGTTCTCGATATCCGGAAGGAGCATGGAGAATGTCGTGACTCTGGCGAAAGAGCTCGGGTACCTGAAGTATCCGGACACACAGTTCGTGGAGATCAGCAAAACCAAGGATATTCCTGACAATAAGCTTGTGATAATCACGACCGGAAGTCAGGGTGAGCCTATGTCAGCTCTTTCCAGGATGGCGGACGGTATGCACAAGGATGTGAAGCTGAAGAAAAATGATATGGTCATTCTTTCTTCCACGCCGGTACCTGGAAATGAGAAGACAGTTACGCGTATCGTAAACAAGCTGTACGAGAAGGATATAGAGGTCATTTACAACGATATAGCGGATATCCACGTATCAGGGCATGCGTGCCAGGAAGACCTGAAGCTGATGCATTCACTTATCAAGCCGAAATTCTTCATGCCGGTGCACGGCGAGCACAGGCATCTGGTGCGTCATAAGGCACTTGCAGAAGAGCTCGGCATGAAGGCGGATGACATATTCATCCTCAAGAACGGTGACCAGCTCACCATCGATAAGAAAAGGGCGATCGAGTTCCAGAATGTGGTGCCGGCTGAAGATGTGCTCGTGGACGGACTCGGGACTGAGGATGTTGGCGGCATAGTGCTGAAGGACAGGAAAATATTGTCCGAATCGGGGATTTTGATCGTGTCCGCGGCGATCGACAGGGCGGCGATGGAACTTGTTGCTGGACCTGAGATCGTGACGAGAGGGTTCGTGTATGTTAAGGAAAATGCCGACCTGATCGATGAGGCCAAGGCCGTCTGCGAGGATGCGATCCTGAGCTGCCTGGACTCAGGCAACAGTGACTGGAACTACCTGAAGAACACCACAAGAGATGCACTTCGCAGGTTCATATTTGATAAGACAAGAAGGAGCCCGGTTATATTACCGATGTTCCTGGATATATAAGTTATTAATCTATTAAGAAAGAGAGACAAAAAGATGATCACAGCAGGAGATTTTAGAAAAGGTATGACTTTTGAGATCGACGGAGAGCCGAATGTAGTCGTTGACTTCCAGCATGTAAAGCCGGGCAAGGGCGCTGCTTTCGTAAGGACCAAGTATAAGAACATCCTTACCGGAGCTATCAGAGAAGATGCGTTCAACCCTACAGAGAAGTTCAATGAAGCCCGTATCGACACAAAGCAGATGCAGTACTCGTATAACGACGGGGATCTGTATTACTTCATGGATATGGACACATATGATCTGGTCCCTCTCGGGCATGATGATGTAGCTGACGCCATCCAGTACCTCAGAGAGAACGACATGGCCACGATCAAGTTCTACAACGGAACTCCGTTCTCAGTTGAAGCTCCTAACTTCGTAGACCTCAAGGTCATCGAGACAGAGCCGGGTGTCAAAGGCGACACAGCGACTAACGTGACCAAAGCCGCTACAGTAGAGACAGGCGCGGTCATCCAGGTTCCTATCTTCATCGAAGAAGGAGAGATGATCCAGATAGACACAAGGTCAGGAGAATACCTCGGAAGATCAAAATAAGATGGACTCCAATACTAGAAGAAAAGGAGGGGCAGTAATGATCGTCGTTATCATTCTGCTCCTTGCCGCCGTGCTCGCGGCGGTGACAGCTTTCATGTTCCTGCAGACTCTCGGCGCAGCTTATAAGCCGGACGACGAGTCATATGTTCAGGTGACGATACCTGAAGGAACACCTGCCGTCACCATTTCATCAATACTGGAAGAGAACGGCGTAGTCCGTGACGCAAAGCGCTTCACGCTGTATTCAAAGCTGCATAAACTTGCATCAAAGTACCAGGCCGGCCAGTATGCTCTGTCACCGTCTATGACGATGGAAGAGATAGCAGATATCATATCAACAGGAAAGGTTAATACGATAAAGCTCACCATTCCGGAAGGCTATACTGAGTACGATATCGCTGAGCTCGTCGCAAAACAGGACGGGCTGAGCAAGAAGAAGTTTATCAAAGCCCTGGAATCGGGGATGTTTGTCGATGAATACAGCTTCCTTAAGAATGCCCAGCAGAACGAGCATATGCTTGAAGGTTATCTCATGCCTGAAACTTACAGCGTCCCGGCCGGTATGTCAGAAGAAGACATCATAAGGATGCTGCTCGACGGACATGCGGAGCTCTTTACAGATGAGATGCGCAAGAAGGCAAAGAAGCTTGGCCGCTCGGAAAATGAGATCATGATCATCGCATCCATAATCGAGAAAGAATGTGCTGATGTTTCTGACCAGCCAATAGTTGCAAGCGTGATCTACAACAGGCTCAAGATCGACTATCCTCTTCAGATGGACTCGACTATCCAGTACGTGCTTGGACTTGAGGGCGTAAGGAAAGAGGATCTCCTGAATGCAGACACTGAGGTGGAATCGCCTTATAACACATATACGAATGCCGGCCTTCCGGCAGGGCCTATATGCAATCCGGGGGCGTCTGCGATCATGGCTGCGCTGGAGCCGGAAGACACAGATTATATGTTCTTCGTGCTGGACGACGACCTGAGCGGGAAGATGGCATTTTCCAAAGATTATGACACTTTTCTGAAAGATAAAGACGCTTACTACGCGGCCCGCGATAAAGCCGGAGAATAGCGTGAAAGCCATTTATGAACCTTGACATGGATATTACCGACAGATCAGTAACAGAATATATCAACAGCAAATACAAGCCGCCATTTGAGAAGCTCGTGCCGTTCCGCAATGTGGGGGAGAGAGATGGGGTGCCAATAATCCGAAAGGAGACTGAGGCAGTCCTTTCAATGCTCCTTGATCTCACGCATCCGAAGAAGATATTTGAGATAGGGACAGCTATAGGTTACTCTACGGCTTTTTTTGCTATGTCCTGTCCTGATGCAGTGGTAGTGTCTGTGGAAAAGGATGAGAATGCGTTCAGGGCTGCACAGGCAAATATGAAAAATGCCGGTGTGGATGACAGGGTAAAACTATATCTTGGAGACGGCCAGGAGATCGCTGACAGGCTGAAGGATGAAGGCGGGCAGGATTTTGACTTTATCTTTTTAGATGCCGGGAAGAGCCACTACAGGAGGTTCCTCGACAGCGTGCTCGGGATAGCTGCAGACGAGGCTTTGATCGTATCGGACAATATACTTGAGCATGGCATGACCGCGGATGATGATTTCGACCCTAGGAATAAGCACAAGACGAATATCCTTAACATGAGGGCGTATATCAACCACCTGATGAGAGACCCGCACTTCAGGACAACGCTTATGGCTGTGGGCGACGGGCTCGCCGTAACTAGATACAGGAGGCATATCGATGAATAAGCCGGAGCTGCTTGCGCCTGCCGGTGATCCAGAGAAGCTGAGGGCGGCGATAGAGTATGGCGCGGACGCTGTGTATTTCGGGGGCGAGGATTTTTCGCTCAGATCAGGGTCTGACAATTTCAGTGTGGACGATATGAAGTCGGCAGTTGAATTTGCGCATGACCGCGTGAAAAAATGCTACCTTACACTGAATATTTACGCGCACAACGATGATATAGAGCCGATGAGGGATTATCTCAGGAGGATAAAGGATATCCCGGTGGATGCATTCCTGGTGTCAGATCCGGGCGTGCTCTCGCTCCTTAAGGAGGAGATCCCTGACGCTCATATTCATCTCTCGACTCAGGCAAACATGACCAATTATATGGCAGCTGAATTCTGGAAGAAGATGGGAGTCGAGAGGCTGGTGCTCGCTAGAGAGCTGTCATTCGATGAGATCAGGGAGATACGGAGCAAATGCGATATCGAGCTTGAGGCATTCGTGCACGGGGCGATGTGTATTTCTTACTCAGGAAGGTGCCTTCTCAGCAATTTCCTGAGCAGCCGTGACGCGAACAAAGGCCTTTGCTCGCATCCGTGCAGGTGGAAATACTCTCTTATGGAAGAGAAGCGTCCGGGTGAATTTTTCCCGGTTGAGGAAGACAGCCGCGGGACATATTTCATGAATTCGCACGACCTCTGCATGATCGAGCATATACCTGACCTTGTGGAATCGGGGCTCTCGAGCCTTAAGATAGAAGGCCGGATGAAGACGATGTATTATGTTGCGACGGTTGTCCGGGCTTACAGGCTGGCAATAGACAGGTACTGTGAGGATCCGGAGCATTATGAGCCTGATCCGGAGCTTCTTGATGAAGTAAGCAAGGTGAGCCACAGGCATTTCACCACAGGGTTCTTCTACGGGGATCCGAAGGGCTCCGCGCAGAACTACACGTCGTCTAGCTATATCAAGGAGTATTCATTTACGGGCAAAATCCTGTCGTATGATAAGAGCACTGGCTTCGCTGTTGTGGAGCAGCGGAACAAAATGGATACGGGCGATGTGATCGAGGTGTTCGGGCCGGGGAAAGAATGGTTCTCACAGGTGATCACCGAGATGTACGACTATGAGACAGGATTGCAGCTCGATTCTGCTCCTCACGCCCAGCAGGTGCTCAGGATTAAATTGGATAAAGATGCGGGGGCAGGCTGGCTGCTCCGCAAGAAGATAGATCAGTGACATTGCTGTATGGAATGCAATGGGAAAATGTAACAGGAGAGTGATAGAAAAATGACAGATGACACTATACCTTTAAGTATAGTAATAGCGGCCGGGGCAGTCCTCGTGGTTGCGGCAGTGATCCTTGTGTACAAGGCGCTCAAGGCATTTGCGGGAGGAAAGTCGAAGAACCAGCTCGAGGAGAACGTTATGGCGCTGCTCGAGGCCGGCGTGAAGAAGGGCGAGATAAAGAAGGCGACGGTCAAGATGATCGAGAGCGTCTTCCAGTTTGATGACAAATACGCAAATGAGATCATGACGCCTAGGACAGATGTGTTCATGATCAATATAAATGATCCGCAGGGAGAGTACTTTGACGAGCTGATGAGCATGAGGTACTCCAGGATCCCTGTCTTTGAAGATGAGATCGATAACATAATCGGGATCCTCAACATAAAGGATTATCTTATCAGAGCGAGGGATGAAGGCTTCGGGAAAGTTGATATAAGGCCGATCCTGAGGGCGCCTCTGTTCGTGCCTGAAACAAAGAGCATAGACACTCTGTTCCATGAGATGCAGCAGGAAAAGCAGCACATCGCGGTCCTGATAGATGAATACGGCGGATTCAGCGGCATCGTGACAATGGAAGACATCATCGAGGAGATCGTAGGAGACATCGACGATGAATACGATGAGACCCATGAGATGATCCATAAGATTTCCGATAATAGATTTATTGTAGACGGAAGCGTCTCGCTGGATGACCTGAACGACGCCACAGGATCTGATCTCGAGTCGGAGACGAGCGAGACGATAGGCGGGCTTTTGATCGACCAGATCGGTGAGATCCCGGATGACGGGTACGTCAACATGACCGTGGAGTATAAGAATTACACCTTCACGATAATATCGGTGAGCGACAGGCGCATAAAGCGTCTCAAGATGGTGATCCGGAGCGCGGGGGACAGTGACGAAGATGAATAAGTCTGATAAGGAGCTTGTCAGAGCCGCGAGAGACACATGCCTTTCCTGTGAGGGCGTGCACAGTATGGCGTCCACACTTACTGAGAAGATGAATGAGACCATTAAGAAAGGGCTTACTGGAATCGACGCTGAAGCTGACGGTGTCCAGATGGACCGTGAGAAGAGCGGCCTTACATTTGACCTTTATCTTAAGGTAAGATACGGCGAGCAGATACCTGTGCTCGCGTGGAACGTGCAGAAATCTGTTACTGCTGCTCTTAGCGGGATGACAGATGAAAAGATAAAGGCAGTGAATATACACATACAAGGAGTACATCTCTGATGAAGAAAATGATGACAAGAAGAACAGCGCGCGAGATCCTGGTGAAGATCTTCTACCAGGCAGACGTTAACGGCGACAGTGATACATCCGAGTATACGGCGAGGCTGGAGCATGCTGACGATCTCAAGGAGTATCTCGATTCATGCGGCGGTGAAGATGCCCAGGATGTTTCCGTGCCCGGCGACCAGATGGACTTCATCAAAGCCGTGGCTTTTGCGTGGGACATGCACAGGGAAGAAGTCGACAAGGCGATAGAAAAATACTCCATCAACTGGAAGCTTGAAAGGATGGCGAGGACTGACCTCGCGATCCTCCGTGAAGCTGCGTCGGAGATCATGTACATTGATGATGTGCCGGCTGCTGTGACTATCAATGAGGCGGTGGAGCTCGCGAAGATCTACGGGACGGAGAAGTCGACCAAGTTCATAAATGCTCTTCTGGGTAAGATTGCGGCTGATGCAGAATGATTAATGACAATATGTACTTCGGTACTCGGCCCGCTTTCGCTTACTGCTCGTGCAGCGGTACTTAGCGCTTATGCTTCGCTGCAGCTCGCATTCGCTGAGTACCGGCCTCGCAGATGACCTCATACCGAAGTACATATCGTCACTTAGTGATTAGTTATGATTATAGGCATCGATACAAGTAATTATACGACTTCGCTCGCAGCTGTCGAGAATGGCGTGATCGTTTCTGACAGGAGACGGCTTCTCGTGGTGAAAGAGGGTGAGAGGGGTCTTCGGCAGCAGGAGGCTCTGTTCCAGCATGTGAATAATCTCCCGGAGCTGTATAGGGAGCTTGTTTCTGATATCGGAGACGGGCATGTCGATGCTGTGTCATGCTCGGTAAGGCCGAGGCCGGTCGAGGGCTCTTACATGCCCGTGTTCATGGCAGGAAGATCGTTTGCTGATGTTATTGCAGCAACTCTGGGCGTACCTCTGTATGAGTTCTCTCATCAGGAGGGACATGCAGAAGCTGCGGCTAAGGGTACTTCGCTTGAAGGTGAGGAAAGTTATGTGTTTTTCCATTTATCAGGCGGAACGACTGAGGCTGTGTCGCTTCCGGAGTATGAGCTCTGCGGAAGGACGCTTGACATATCATTCGGACAGCTTATCGACAGATGTGGTGTAGCGCTGGGAATGAAGTTCCCGTGCGGCAAAGAGATGGATGGGCTTGCGTTATCGTCAGATCAAAGCTCCAGTAACGGGCATATGTTTACTGGAGCAGATTACCTAACCTACAGTAAGCATATGTCCATCACTGGAGCGGATGTTGATGACAGCGCAAGGCAATACCATATAGATCTTCCGCACGTAAAAGTAGAGAATGGTGAAGTAAATCTGTCTGGGATCGAATCGGCGTGCCAGAGGCTGATCCGGGGCGAGCATGCTTTTGATAAGACGGAGTTCTGCAGGGCGCTCTTTGACAGTATCGCGGATGCTCTCTGGAGGATGGTGCTGTCCATAAAAGAGAAAACGGGACAGGACAGGTTCCTTTTTGCGGGAGGAGTCTCGTCCAGTCTGTATATAAGGGAAAGATTAAGAGAAAAATGTGAAGAGTGCGGCGGAAAGGTTTTGATAGAGTTCGGTGAACCCGGGCTCTGCCGGGACAATGCCGTAGGGACCGCACTGTTGGGGGAGAAGTTATGGCGCTTAAACCAGTAAGTGTCACGCAGCTGAATGAGTATATCTCAAGGGTTATCGGGACTGACCCCTTGCTCATGAATATCGGTGTGCAGGGTGAGGTCTCCGGGGTCAGGACTGACAGCAGGGGGAATGTGTATTTTACCCTGATCGATGAGCAGTCGACGGTAGACTGCATAGTCTGGCATGACAATTATGATGTCGATCCGTCATCCCTTAAGGAAGGCCTTGAAGTAATACTTCGCGGCTATGTGAATGTATACAAGAAGCGTGCGTCGATCAGCCTTACGGTCAGGACTGTCGAGCTCATCGGGGCAGGTGGGCTTGCTCAGGCTTTTGAGGAGATGAAGCAGAAGCTGAATGCCGAGGGTCTGTTCGACCAGTCGCATAAGAAGAGCCTGCCTGTGTTCCCGAGGAAGATCGCGGTAGTTACCGCTGCGACAGGTGCGGCAGTGCAGGATATTATAAAGACGATAAAGAGCAGAAACACAGTAGTCTCGATATACATCTATCCTTCACTGGTTCAGGGCGACGGTGCAGCACAGCAGATCGCGTACAATGTCGATCTCATAAACAGGACAAGGGACGACATCGATATAATCATCGTCGGCCGCGGCGGCGGCTCTGCCGAGGACCTCTGGCCTTTCAACGAGGAAGTGGTCGCAAGAAGCATATATGCGTCAAGGATACCTGTGATATCCGCTGTTGGCCATGAGATAGATTACAGTATATCAGACCTCGTAGCTGATGTAAGAGCGGCGACTCCTACAGCAGCGGCGCAGATCGCGGTTCCTGACACGTCTGACCTGTCGCAGGAGATAGAAGACTTAAAGAACCTCATGATGAGGGAGCTCAAGAACAATGCGGCGTTCGACAGGATCAAGGCAGACAACATAAGAGAATCCATGAGATCTGCGCTTGATGCGAGGATCACAGGTTACAGGAGCGAAATGGAGAAGATGAAGGTTTTGCTCGAGTCGAACGACCCTGGACTCATCATGAAGCGTGGATACTCGATAGTGAAAGATACCGGCGGGAATGTGATAAGGGCGGCAAAGGATGTAAATGACGGACAGGAGCTGGAAGTCGACCTTGCTGAAGGAAAACTGTCGGTGAAGACGATATCAAGGGGAGTGTAGAGATGGCTGAGAAGAAGGATACATTTGAGGAGTCGCTGGAAAAGCTCAGACAGGCGGCGGAGAAGATCAAGAGCGAAGACACGACTCTTGAGGATTCCATAAAGTGCTATGAGGAAGGCATGAAATATTACAACGAGTGTAATGAGATCCTTAAGAGCGCTGAGCAGAAGATCGAGCTGATGGATACTGAAAACGCCGGGGAGTAGCATTCCGGCAGTATCCGGGAAGGAAGAGAAAATGAGATCATTCAGTGAATACAGGGATTATGTGGAAGAGCATCTTCTGGATCCTTTCCCGGAAGGAGATCTGGAAGCTTCAGTGCTTTTTGATTCCATGTTTTACAGCCTGAATGCTGGCGGGAAAAGGCTGAGGCCGGTGCTTCTGCTTGCGGCATGCGAGCTTGCCGGAGGAAAGATGAGCCCGGCATTGCCGTATGCTTGCGCGATAGAATATATACATACATATTCGCTGATACATGACGATCTTCCGGCTATGGACAACGACGATCTAAGGCGCGGGAAGCCGACAAATCACGTCGTGTACGGCGCCGGGATGGCGACTCTTGCAGGAGACGGCCTTCTGTCCGCAGCATTCGAGGTGATGTCGTCAGACCTTGCTGCACGCGCGAGCGTAGGATGGGAGCTTGAGCCGTACGTTAAGGCTGAATACGAGATCGCGGCAGGCGCCGGGGTCCGCGGGATGGTCGCGGGCCAGACGGCTGACATCAAAGCCGAGAAAGATGGTGCTGACGCTCGACTTCTTCATTACATACACCTGAACAAGACCGCTGCGCTTATCAAGGCTGCGGTAAGAGCCGGGCTGTTCATCGGTAAGGCGTCAGATGAGATGATGGATGATATGACAGTCTATGCTGAAGACCTTGGAATAGCGTTCCAGATCGCCGACGATATCCTTGATGTGAAGAGCACGACTGAGGAGCTTGGTAAGCCTGTCGGTTCAGATGCAGAGAACGATAAGCTGACATTTGTAAGTATGAACGGGCTTGAAGCGTCGGAAGCTGAGCTTCACAGGCTGACAGCAGAAGCATGCCAGGCGGCAGCGCCGTATGATGACGACGTGTTCTTCAGGAGCCTTGCGCTGGATCTGGAGAAACGGACTAAATAAAAGAGGCAGACATGAAAGACCTTACAGAGTACAAATTTCCTGATGACATCAAAGACATGAGCGACGAGGAACTTGAGCTCCTTGCTGTTGAGATACGTGAGTTCCTGATCGATCACGTTGCAGAGACAGGAGGCCACCTTGCGTCAAATCTCGGAGTGGTGGAGCTTACTATCGCCATGCATAAGGTGTTTGACAGCCCTGAGGATAAATTCATATGGGATGTCGGGCACCAGTCGTATGTACACAAGATACTCACAGGAAGAGCAGAGAAGTTCGGAAGCCTGAGGAAGACCGGGGGGATCAGCGGTTTCCCGAAGAGAAGCGAGAGCGAGCACGACATATATGATACAGGGCACGCAAGCACGTCGATATCCGCGGCATGCGGCATCGCTGCAGCACGTGATATAAAAGGTGAAGATTACGACGTTATCGCTGTTATAGGCGACGGATCACTAACAGGCGGACTGGCATACGAGGCGCTCAACAACACAGGCTCAAGGAAGTCAAAGGTGATCGTGATACTTAATGATAACGGAATGTCGATATCAAAGAATATCGGAGGCGTGTCAAACCACCTGGCAAGGCTCAGGACTTCCGCAGGCTACACCAAGACAAAGTCACGCATCAAAAGCATGCTTGAGCGTGTACCTATGATAGGCCCGGGTGTTGCGGGAGGCCTGGAAGGACTCAAAGAGACGATCAAATACCTGCTCAGCCCTGAGGGCGTGTTCTTCGAGGAGATAGGATTCACATACATCGGCCCGGTCGACGGCCACAACATCAAAGCCGTTACTGCGGCGCTGGAATCTGCAAAGCAGGCCGGAAAGCCTGTGCTCGTCCATGTCATAACAGAAAAGGGCAAAGGCTACAAAAATGCTGAAGAGAATCCTGACAAGTTCCATGGTATCGGGCCGTTTGATCCTCTTACCGGAGCTGCCAAAGGCGCATCCGGGGACACATATTCAGGTGTGTTCGGAGATGAGCTGTGCAAGCTTGCTGAAGAAGACGACAGGATCTGTGCGATAACAGCAGCCATGAGAGATGCGACAGGACTTAAGCAGTTCTCGGAAAAGTATCCGAAGAGATTCTTTGATGTCGGTATAGCAGAAGAACATGCAGCGACATTTGCGGCAGGCCTTGCCCTGAATGGTATGAAGCCTGTATGCGCGATCTATTCATCGTTCCTTCAGAGATCATATGACCAGATACTCGAAGATGTGGCGCTGCAGAGGCTTCCTGTGGTATTCGCCATAGACAGGGCAGGAATAGTAGGTGCAGACGGAGAGACCCATCAGGGGATTTTTGATATATCGTATCTTTCAACTGTACCTGGGATGACAGTGCTCGCCCCGGCTGACGGGGCACAGCTGAGGGTGATGCTGCGCTACGCGCTTTCGCTTGACTCACCATGCGCAATAAGATACGCAAGAGGAAAGTGCGTCGACGATACTACAGAGCAGGAAGAATTCAGCGGAAACAACATCAGGCTATCGGGCGGAAAAGACGCAGACATCTGGGCAGTCGGGAGCATGCTCGGCAAGGCGCTCGAGGCAAAAGCGCTGCTCAAAGAGTCAGGAATAGATGCAGGAGTCGTGGACGTGACAAGGCCGCACCCTGTGGACACATCACTTATAGAAGACGGAAAGCCGGTGTTCACAATAGAAGACGGTGTGATAACCGGAGGCTTCGGCGAGCAGCTTAAGGCTGAGCTCGCGGGCAGAACTGACGTAACAGTTATGGCATGGCCGGATAAGTTCATAGAACACGGCTCATGCGAAGATCTCTACGCAAAATATAATCTGGACGGGAAGTCTATAGCGCAGAGAATTGTGCAAGTTGTCAAAAAGAACCGTCCCCATTGACAACTTTCAGGAAGGAATAAGCGTTGGCAGATAAGGTTAGGAAAGAACGAATAGATGTGCTTCTTGTGGAGCAGGGGTTCTTCTCGTCGAGGGAACGGGCGAAGGCCGCACTTATGGAGGGTGTGGTCTTTGTTGATGGTGAGAGGATAGATAAGGCCGGGACAAAGATAAGCGACGAGGCTTTGATCACTGTGAAGGGTGATGACTGCCCGTATGTGAGCCGGGGCGGATACAAGCTTGAGAAGGCGATAAAGGTTTTTGATATCGATCTTAAGGATAAGGTATGTGTGGACATCGGCGCATCGACCGGCGGCTTCACGGACTGTATGCTGCAGAACGGCGCGGCGAAGGTGTACGCGATAGATGTCGGCTATGGGCAGCTTGACTGGAAGCTCAGGACTGACCCGAGGGTCATCAATATCGAGAAGTGTAATGTAAGGTATCTTGAACCTGAGCAGGTGCCGGAGAAGGCGGGATTCATAAGTGTTGATGTATCTTTCATTTCTCTTGAACTTATATTTCCGGTGATGACGAGGCTTCTTGAGGACGACGGACAGGCAATGTGCCTTATCAAGCCTCAGTTCGAGGCAGGGAGAGAAGAAGCATCGGCTGGGAAGGGCGTCATACGCGACCCGAAGGTGCATGAGAGAGTCATTCAGAAAGTGATAGAAAGCGCTTCTGAAAACGGGCTTTACACGGCCGGATTGTCATTTTCTCCTGTTAAAGGTGCAAAAGGTAATATAGAATATCTGATAAGTCTTGCAAAGCTTGAAAATAAGGCGTATAATGCATCTTGTGTATTAAATTTAGTACACAAGCAGGTAGAGACTGCTCACAGGGAACTGGGATAGAGGTTTGATTGTTTAGGAGATTATATAATGCAGATATCCAGAAAATCGCAGCAGATGGGTCTTTCCCCGATAAGGCGCTTCAATGAGATGGCGAAAGACGCCGAGCGCAGGGGAATAAAAATTTACAGAGTAAATATCGGGCAGCCTGATATCAAGACGCCCGAGTGCTATATGGATGCCATCAGGAATTATCCGAACGAAGTGATCTCATACATGGAGTCGGGAGGGACTGATGAGCTCAAGGATGCGGTCTGTGAGTATTACGGGTCGTTTGGAGTAGACCTTGAACGCGAGGACATCATGGTGACTTCCGGCGGATCTGAAGCCCTGTCCATGGTGTTCACAACGATTCTCAACGAAGGAGATGAGGTGCTCGCTGCGGATCCTTACTACAGCAATTACAGCACATTCATCCTTTCGGCAGGCGGGCAGATCGCCAGGATCCCGAGCCACGCTGAGGAAGGATATCATTACGCATACAGAGACAGGATCGAGGCTGCGGTAACCGATAAGACAAAAGCAATAATCTGCACTTCTCCGGGAAATCCTACAGGTGACGTTCTCACACAGGATGAGATGCATATGATCTGCGAGATCGCTGCTGAGCATGACCTATGGGTGATAAGCGACGAAGTCTACCGTGAGTTCGTTTATGACGGTAATGAGCCAGCTTCTTTTGGACTCGAGAAGGATTATCTTGACAGGATCATAATAACTGACTCGATATCAAAGCGCTATTCATGCTGCGGTGGGAGGATCGGACTCCTGATCAGCAAGAACATAGACGTCATGAACGGCGCGATGAAGCTCGCGCAGGGAAGGCTTTCAGTTTCGACCCTCGATCAGGCAGGAGCTGCCGCTCTGTTCAGGCTTCCACGCTCATACTACAAAGAGATCAGGGCTGAGTATGAGAAGAGAAGAGACGTGGTCTACTCGGAGCTCACAAAGATCCCTGGCGTCGTATGTGTAAAGCCGAAGGGTTCATTCTACGTGACAGTAAAGCTCCCTGTGCAGGATATAGAGGATTTCCTCGTGTTCCTTCTCACGGAGTTCAGCGATAATGACGAAACAGTCATGTTTGCTCCTGCAGATGGGTTTTATTATGACTCTGAAAGGGGTAAGAATAAGATGAGGCTTGCATATGTCCTCGAATGTGATCAGATGAGAAGAGCAGTTGAGCTGATCAGGCTGGGACTTGAAGCCTACGAAAAGAAACAGACAGGGAATTAAAATGAAACTATCACCGATGATGCAGCAGTATATGGATATCAAGGAGGAGTACTCTGACTGTATACTGTTCTTCCGTCTTGGTGACTTCTATGAAATGTTCTTTGACGACGCGGAGCTCGTGTCCCGTCTTCTTGAACTTACACTTACCGGAAAAAGCTGCGGCCTGGAGGAAAGAGCACCGATGTGCGGTGTTCCGTTCCATGCCGCAGATTCTTATATTTCACGACTTGTCGAGAAGGGCTATAAAGTCGCGATATGCGAGCAGCTCGAGGATCCCGCCACGGCGAAGGGCATGGTCGACCGCGGAGTCATCAAAGTCGTGACGCCCGGCACAGTCACATCAAATACCATACTTCACGAAAATGAGAACAACTATCTTGCAGCTGTGTATGCTGACAATCAGGGCATGGCTGTTTCTTACTGCGACATTTCGACAGGCGAGCTCTATACGACAGAGCTTTACGGCGGGCATCTTGTATTTGATGATGTCATAAACGAGCTTGTGAAGATAAACGCAAAGGAGATCCTCATCAGCCAGAAGGTGCTGGAGTATCAGGATGAGGAACAGATATCGCTTCTTACGGGATCTTTTGTGCGGACGATGTCTGATTCGTATTTCGCGAGAAAGTCCGCAGAAACGTCCATAAGGGCCCAATTCGGCGGTGTATCGCTTACAGCACTCGGCCTGGAGGGCCGTGACAGGGCGATAGCGTCGACTGGAGCACTTCTTTCCTACCTTATCGAGACACAGAAGCAGGACCTTAAGCAGATCACGCAGTGTGTCTTCTATGAGACAGGCCACCATATGGCGCTTGACAAAGCGACGATAAGGAACCTTGAGCTTACTGAGACTCTGTATGAAAAGCGTACTGACGGATCGCTCCTCGGAGTGCTCGACAGGACGAATACCGCCATGGGCGGAAGGAAGCTCAAGCTGTGGCTCAGAGAGCCTCTTAACGATCCTGACGAGATCAACGCAAGGCTGGACGCCGTATCATATCTTGTTGATGACCCGCTTGCGCTTAACGACCTTTCTGAAGCACTTAAGCGTGTATACGATTTTGAGCGGCTTGCCGGCCGTATGGCGTCAGGGAACGCGAACGGAAAGGACATGATCGCACTCAGGAATTCCATAGGCGCGACGCCTGATATCAAAGACGTGCTCACAGGGTCAGGCAGTGCTCTGATGGATGAGCTTGGCTCGGAGATCCGCGACCTTTCCGGTATATACGAGCTGATCGACTCGCATATCACCGAGGAGCCGCCGATGACAGTGACCGAGGGCGGTCTCATCAAAGAAGGATCGTCGGATGAGCTTGATGCGCTGAAGGACTCGATCAAAGACGCGAAGGCATGGATCGCGGGGCTTGAGGCCAAGGAGAAGGAACGCACAGGCATCACACATCTTAAAGTCGGATACAACAAAGTCTTCGGCTATTATATCGAAGTGTCGCGCTCCAATTTGGACATGGTGCCTGATGATTATATCAGAAAGCAGACTCTTGTCGGCGCGGAGCGGTTCATAACGCCAGAACTTAAAGAAAAAGAAAGCCTCGTTCTTAACGCCGAGACAAAGATAAACAAGCTGGAATACGATATATTCACAGATATAAGAAAAACTATAAACGAGCACATAGAAGAGATACAGTCTACGTCGAGAGCGATAGCGACTATAGACGTGCTTGCGTCATTTGCTAAAGTAGCGTCAAGGCTGGGATATGTACGGCCTGAAGTAGACGACGGATATGAGATAGAGATAGAAAAAGGACGCCACCCTGTGATCGAGCAGAATACATCAGGCGGAACAGACGGGCTGTTCGTATCGAATGATACGTATATGAACAACACGGATTCCTCCATGCTCATAATCACTGGCCCTAACATGGCTGGTAAATCGACTTATATGAGGCAGACCGCCTTGATAGTGCTCATGGCTCAGTGCGGATCATTCGTACCTGCTGACAGGGCGCATATAGGAGTAGTCGACAGGATATTCACCAGGATAGGGGCTTCTGATAACCTGTCGCAGGGTCAGTCGACATTCTTCGTCGAGATGAGCGAGCTCGCCTATATACTCAGGAACGCGGGAAGGCGGAGCCTTATCATACTTGATGAGATCGGACGCGGAACGAGTACTTATGACGGGCTCTCGATCGCGTGGGCGACAGCAGAGAAGCTTTGCTCTGACAAGCTTAAGATAAGGACGATGTTCGCGACTCACTATCACGAGATGACGGTTCTGGAAGAGCAGCTCGACGGTGTTAAGAACCTGAACATAGATGTTGCTGAAGAGAACGGACAGATAATCTTCCTCCACAAGATAGTACCGGGGTCCGCAAGCAAGAGCTATGGCGTGCATGTTGCAAGGCTTGCCGGAGTCCCTGGAGATCTTCTTGAAAATGCAGAAGCCAAGCTCGAGAACCTGGAGAAAGACGAAGCGATAGACTCGGTTAGAGACGCCTTCGGGTCGGCCGGAAACAACAGCGAAGAAAGTTTTGATCATGTAGAAAGCGGCGCCGCGGCACCTCCTCAGGATCAGCAGCTGTCGTTCTTCAGCCAGAACATGAGCCCCGCAGTGGAGAAACTGAGGGAGCTTGACATAATGGAAACTACGCCGGCCGAGGCGATCAGGATACTGACAGAACTCAAGGAACTGGCAGATAAGGAATAAAATACTACACAAAAATGATATTTTTGGGTAGTATTTTTTCAGATTGGTTAGTTAGCGGGATATACGAGGAATTATGATTAAAGTATTAGAAAAGCAGGTAGCTGACAAGATCGCGGCGGGCGAGGTGATAGAGCGTCCGGCGTCGATAATCAAGGAGCTTGTGGAAAATTCGATAGACGCGGGAGCATGCTCGGTAACTGTCGAGATAAAGAACGGCGGAAAGAGCTATATCCGTGTGACTGACGATGGATGCGGCATAGCCCAGGATGAGCTTAGAACGGCTTTCTTAAGGCATGCCACGAGCAAAATAAGTGAAGCTTCTGACCTGGAAAGTATTACGAGCCTGGGCTTCAGGGGCGAGGCGCTTGCAAGCATCGCGGCTGTTACAAGGACTTCAATGGTGACCAAGCGGCGTGAGGATAAGACAGGCAGCAGGATAGTCATCGAAGGGGGCGAAGTGCTGTCTGTAGAGTCAGTTGGCTGCCCGGACGGGACGACTGTTGTCTGTACTGATCTGTTCTATAACACGCCGGCAAGGCGTGAGTTCCTGAAGAACGACGCTCATGAGACTGCTGCAGTTACAGAGCTCGTGTCAGAGATGGCGCTAGCATTCTCGAATATCCGCATGCAGCTCATCAGTAACGGCACTGTCGTGTTCACTACGACAGGCGACGGCAACATAAAGAATACAGTAGTATCAGTCTACAGGAAAAAGGAATACAGGGATCTTTTCGAAACGGCCGGTGAGTACGGCGGTTATTCAGTAAGAGGCTGCATCTCGCGGCCGTCTCTCTCAAGGTCGACAAGGAAAGACCAGGTGTTTTGCGTGAACGGCAGGGTGGTCGAAAGCAAGGTGATCGAGAAAGGTATCAGGAATGGTTACCGTGAAAGACTTTTCGAGGGCCGTTATCCGGTGGTGTTCCTACTGATCGATACAGATCCTGCTTCGATCGACGTGAATATCCATCCGAACAAGAAGGAGATCCGCTTTCATGATGAGGATTCAGTCATCAGAGCGGTGTCACAGGCGATCATTCAGGGGCTCCAGTCCGACGATGCTGTTGTCCGTGTCGGAGACTATTTCCACGATCAAAACCCTGACAGACAATTGAAAAACGAACAAGTTGACATAAAAAATGTTCTGTCAAATATGAGAAAGGCTGCCGATGAGGCGCAGTCTGAGGATGACAAAGAGATCGCTGGCGCGGATGATGCTATTAAGCCGAATACGGCTGTTTCATATAAGGATGACGTACTGGGGCATGACCTCAGGACTCCGCTTGTAAAGGAAGAAAGCGTGGAGTATGGATCATCTTCTGCAGAGACAGACAAAGGATATTTTCCACATGCATCGATCACAGACTTTGACATGGAGCCGGGGAAGCAGCTCTTTGATTTTGATGATCTAAGGCTTACGGGATGCATTTTTGACACATATCTTACATGTGAGGACAGCGATGCATTCTATCTCATCGACCAGCATGCAGCGCATGAGCGTGTGAACTATGAGAAATTCGTAGGGAATTATCTCAGCGATGACAAGCCTTCGCAGCCGCTTCTTACGCCGGTTACGATAGATGTAGATCCTTCGACAACTGAGCTCCAGGATGAATGGCTTCCTGAGCTCGGCAAGATGGGCTTTATGATCGAGCCGTTCGGGCCCGGAACATATATAATTAAAGAGATACCTGTGTTCATGGAGATCTCGGAAGCTGAGACATTCGTCAAAGACTATGCAGAGAGCCTCGGGGACGAGATGAAGCACAGCAATAAAGTGGTGATCGACAAGCTGATAACTAAGTCATGCAAGGCATCAGTGAAAGCTCACGACCATCTTTCAATGGAAGAAGCTGAGGCGCTGCTCAGCCAGCTGAAGCAGTGCAGGAACCCGTTCTCATGCCCGCACGGAAGGCCGACGTTCATAAGGTTCACTCAGTATCAGATCGAGAAGTTCTTCAAGCGTATTCAGTAATAAGAAAGAGACAGCAGATATGAAACGGTTACATAGATCGGTAATTATAATCGCGGCATTATTTATGATGGTCTTCCTGAGCGCTGAGGTCTCATCAGCATGCACAGGCATTTATGTAGGGTCGGAAGCAAGCGACGACGGGACAGTGATCATCGCAAGATCAAGCGACCACAGTAATGCAGTATGGGGCAACTATATGCAGGTAGTACAGCATGTAGACGACCTGCCGGGACGGTCACTCCAGGTAGATATGGAGGGAACAGTATTTGCTGATATTCCGGATACGACATATCAGTATACGGGTACTCCTTTCTTCTCAAGCACTATGTATGCTAACAATGTCCCAAACGACGCCGGAGCTTGCACAAATGAATGCGGAGTCGCTATGACGATGGCTATTACAGCTTTTCCGAACGAGCATGCTCTTGAAGCCGACCCTCTCGTAACGACCGGACTTACTGAAAACACAGCTGCTGACCTTGTTTTATGCCAGAGCGCGACAGCAAGAGAAGCTGTTGAGGTTTTGCTGGGGATCATTGACAAGTACGGGAGCAGCGAAGGGAACATCGCTCTGATCGCGGATCAGAAAGAAGCCTGGTGCGTGGAGATGTATACCGGACACCAGTACGCCGCGGTGAAGCTTCCGGCGGACAAAGTATCTGTCTTCGGGAATGAATATAACATAAAGTATCTGTCGAAATATGAAGAGTGTATAAAGTCAGACGGTCTTGAGAGCCTCCCTGAGGAAAAGGGCTTTGCTGTATATGGTAAAAACGGCGAACTGGATCTGTATGAGACTTATTCGGGATCTTCGGTAACTACTGATTACTGCCACATGAGGACATGGATAGGCCATAAGATGCTCGCGCCTTCAAAGTACGGCAAAGACTACGACAGGGACAAGTATTATCCGCTCTGCTTCCAGGCTGACAAAAAGGTCAGCATCAGTGATGTTGTAACTCTTCTAAGGAACCGGTATGAGGGAACAAAGTACGATCCTGATAAGACGGGAAGGATCGACATGCGTGTGATCGGCACCGATACTGCCATGAGCGTGCATGCTCTCCAGGTATACAAAGAACTTCCGGCGGAGATATCATGTGTAACATGGGAGTGCACAGGGCCTGCGATCTACGGCCTGTTCGTGCCGTTATCCAACGCCGCGGTGACGTTAAGCGCAAGCTATGGAGCTGATCAGCCGGAAGAAGACTATGGAGTGTTCGACAGCTGGACATATCCGTATTACGTAATGAAAGAGATCACAACAATGTGTGTGGGGCATGATGACTATAAGATATACGGGGCTCCTGTAAAAGAATACTGGAAAAACGCTGAAGATAAGATGTTCAGCGTCATGCCGGAGATCCTGAGGCATGCGGCCGAAATGGACTCAGAGAAAGGCGCAGAGTATATCACCTCATACTGCAACTGTGTCCAGGATCAGGCGCTTACAGACGCAAAACAGCTTATAAATGACATCGTATGGGCCAAGTCGTATAACAGCAATACGCTCAAGCTGGGCAGGAATCCTGAGACAGGAGAGTTCCTCAAGAAGGAGAGGGTGCTTCAGCCGATGGAAATAAATCTTGATGCTTCTGTATATGGCGATTTACCGTCGGAAGAAGATGCAGAGTCTGCAGAACCAGAAGAAGGGGAAAAGACAGAAGACGGAAATGCCGGTACTGCAGTGCCCGTACTGATTGTCCTCGCTGTTCTTGTGGTGCTTTTTATCGTCATCGGAACAATGAGGAAAAACAAATAGTGTCAGTTCCTGTAGCGAAGAATAATATTATGGCTGATAATGACAAAAAGAGAATAATAGCAGTCGCAGGACCGACGGCGGCGGGGAAGACCGACTTTGCGATAGAGATAGCGAAAGCTGTTGATGGTGAAGTCGTTTCCTGTGATTCCATGCAGCTCTATAAGTACATGGATATCGGAAGCGCAAAGCCTACACCGGAGCAGATGGCGGAGGTCCCTCATCACCTGGTGGATATGATAGATCCGCGGGAGGAATTTTCTGTCGCGAAGTACCAGAAGCTTGCAAAGGCAGCTATAGAAGAGGTATTCAGCCGCGGGAAGGTGCCTGTTGTCTGCGGCGGGACCGGACTTTACCTGGAGTCACTTGTGTACGATCTGGATTTTGCCGCTGAGCCTGGAGAACCAGAGGACCGGGAGAAATACTACAAGATCGCAGAGGAGCAGGGACCGGATGCTCTGTATGCTATACTTGAGGAAAAGTCACCTGAGTCGGCTGCCCGCATACACCCGAACAACATAAAGAGAGTCGTGAGGGCGCTTGAAGCTTCTGACAGCGGAAAGCCTGTCGAGGACATAAACACCGCGCCGGAGAAAACAAAAGACTACGACATGGTTTTGATCGGTATCACGAGAGACCGCGAGCAGCTGTATGACAGGATCAACAGGAGAGTCGATGCTCTCATGGAAATGGGGCTGCTCGATGAAGTCAGGATGCTCACAGACATGGGACTAGGATTCGACGATATATCGATGAAAGGCATCGGATACAAGGAGCTCATCGGGTATCTGAGCGGCGAATACGACCTTGAAGAGGCAGTCAGGCTGATCAAAAGAAACACGCGCCATTTTGCCAAGCGGCAGATGACATGGTTCAGAAGATACGACGATATGAAGTGGTTCAATGTGTCAGAATACGAGAGCGAGCATGAGTGCCTGGAAGACATGCTCTCATATATTGCTGACACTGTGGTGTCAGTCAGATAATAAATCAGGTAACAGTCACTATGTGCTCGCGATATCCGCGGGCATTTGTTATAATATAATCATGGGATCAAAAAAGGTAATAGTACACAACAAGAGCGATAAGCCCGACAATATCGTGGAGAAAGAAACGGAGATCTTCGAGGAGTGCGAGAAGCTGGAAAGTGAGATGCCGAAGTTCCTCCGCGGGTTTTTCGTGTACCTTAAGGGCAACGTGCTCCCGATGACAAGGCTTGCATATCTTCATGACCTGAAATTCTTCTTTACGTATCTCATTAATGAGACGGGGCTTACCGAGGCTGATGATATCAAGGATGTAAAGCTTTCTGAGCTGGACAAGGTAAAGGCAGCTGATGTTAACCTCTTCATTGATTACGCAAGGAAGTACAAGGTCGAGACTGACGACGCTGTCTACTATTATGAGAACAACAACAAGACCCTGGCGCGGAAGAAATCATCGGTCTCTGTCATGTTCAAGCAGCTCTACCGTGACGAGCTCATATCAAAGAACATAACTGACGGCTTCGATCCGATACGTGTGCCTAAGGCCGGTGAACGCGAGATCAAAGCCCTCCAGGACGATGAGGTCATGATCATGCTCGACGCTGTCACGAACGGGACAGGGCTAACAAAGCACGAGCACGACTTCTGGGAAAGAACGAAAAAGCGCGATAAGGCGATACTTGTGACCTTCCTGACATACGGACTCAGGCTGTCAGAGCTTGAGCAGCTGAACGTGTCCTCGTTCAATTTTAACCGTGGTGAATTCAAGATATACAGGAAGCGCGGCAAGGAATCGATAATGCCGCTCAACGATTCTGTCACGATGGTGATCAAAGACTATCTCAACAACGAGAGACCGTCTGACGACAGGATCATGGAAGAAGACAAAGATGCTCTTTTCCTGTCGCTCCAGGGGAAGCGCATGACGGGACGGCAGATAAGAGAGCTTGTAAAGAAGTACACTTCGATCGGAATGAAAACATCCAGAGGAGAGGGCTACAGTCCGCATAAGCTGAGGGCGACTGCGGCGACGAGCCTTATCGGACGAGGAAACTCGATATACGACGTTGCTGCACTCCTTGATCATGAGCAGGTGACTACGACTCAGCTTTATGCACGCCAGAAGAATAATGTAAAGCGTGACCTTGTACATAACATGGAGTGGGAAAAAGAGCGGCAGGAAGGCATCCAGACGCCGCCGGAAGATAAAGACAGATAATTGATATACTACGAAGCGAGGCATAAATGAAGACAGTAATAATACATGGACAAAGCCATAAAGGCTCAACATATCATATAGCTCATCAGCTCGCCGAAAAGCTTGGCGGCGAAACAACAGAATTCTTTCTCCCGCGTGACTTCGGAGAGTTCTGCACAGGGTGCAGCACCTGCTTTAAGAAGTCAGAGAAGGAATGTCCGCACTATGAGAAGCTGGCGCCGATAACTGCGGCGCTTGATGCGGCGGACGTGATCATTCTGTCGAGTCCGGTCTATGTGTATCATGCATCAGGCGCCATGAAGGCTTTGCTCGATCACTACGGGTACCGCTGGATGGTGCACCGTCCCGAGGAATCGATGTTCCATAAGCAGGGCGTCTGCATATGCACAGCGGCCGGAGCCGGCATGAAGTCTACCAATAAGGATATGGCGGACAGCCTGTTCTTCTGGGGTGTTGCCAGGATATACAAGTACGGTGTCGGTGTTGCGGCAATTAACTGGGAAGGCGTAAGTGACAAGAAGAAGGCTGAAATCAATAAGGAGACGAGCATGCTCGCTTCTAAGATCAAAGCTCTGAACGGCAGGATCAAGCCCGGCCCGAAAACAAAGGCGATGTTTTACGTTATGCGTAAGATGCAGAAGAACGGATTTAATCCGGCAGATGTCGAATACTGGAATAAAAAGGGATGGACCGGCAATAAGAGACCGTGGTAAAAGGAGGAAAAGACAATGGTTGGCAAGAAGCTTATAGTATACTATTCACTTGAAGGTAATACTGATTATGCAGCAGGTATGATCGCTGAGCTTACTGAATCTGACAAGCTGAGGCTCGTCACAAGGAAAGCATATACTGACAAGGGCTTCATCAAATTCCTGTGGAACGGGAGAAGTGCTATAATGGGTGAAAAGCCGGAGCTTGAGCCATATGATGCTGATCTGTCACAGTACGACATGATAGTGTTCGGGTTCCCGGTCTGGGCATCAAACTTCACACCACCGCTGAGGACATTTATTGAGGATAACCGTGAGAAGCTGGCCGGCAAGCGCTTTGCAGCTTTTGCCTGTGAAGCAGGAAACGGTGGAGACATCGCACTGGGCAAGCTGCTTGAATGCCTGGGTGCGGAGAAATTTGAGGAATCCGCGATACTGATAGAGCCGCTGAAACGTAAATCGGAAGAAAGTGAGCAGGATATAGCAGAATTCTGCATGAAGCTGAAAGAGCTGTAGGGTGTGTGACATATGTATTTTGTTGAAGCCAAAAGCATACTGACCGAAAAGAACGGGTTCCATGGTATGAATGTGTACCGCGGATGCTCACATGGATGCGTTTACTGTGACAGCAGAAGCCTCATGGATCTGTTCAGAAAGATCTGCAGTGAGAAAGGTGTAATATATTCACCTGATGAATGTTTCAGTTACCTGAATGAATTCCCGGAGAAAGACGAACAGCTAAGTATATTTGATATGTGAAGTGCGAGCATGCTCGCGTGAGGTGTATAAAATGGATCGTGAGAAAACAATTATAAGAACAAGTATTATCGGTATTCTAGCCAATGTGCTTCTTGCCGCGTTCAAGGCTGTGGTAGGCCTGATGACAAATTCTATTGCCATCGTGCTTGACGCAGTGAACAATATATCTGACGCCGCAAGTTCCATAATCACAATAATAGGCACCAAGCTTGCCGGTAAAGCACCGGATAAAAAGCATCCATTCGGATACGGCCGTGTAGAATACTTGAGCGCGATGGTGATATCTGTGATCGTGCTTTATGCAGGAGCAACATCACTCGTAGAATCCGTAAAGCAGATAATAGAGCCTGAGACTCCGGAATATACCACTGTGTCGCTGATCATCGTGGCTGTGGCAGTAGTAGTAAAGATAGTGCTTGGAAGGTATGTGAAGAGTGTCGGTGAAAAGGTCAATTCTGATTCACTTATAGATTCCGGCCAGGACGCTTTACTTGATTCAGTGATTTCTGCGTCCACTCTTGTCGCGGCCCTGATTTTCATAAGTACCGGAGTTTCACTGGAAGCGTGGCTTGGCGCCGTGATCTCCATCGTGATCATCAAGTCTGGTTTCGACATGCTGAAGGAAACAATTTCAAAGATCCTCGGGGAGGCGAATGATGTCGAGCTTGCCAAGAGCATAAAGAAAACGGTAACCAGTTTCGAGGACGTGCAGGGAGCCTATGATCTCGTTATGAACAATTACGGGCCTGACAGATGGAACGGCTCGATACACATCGAGATCCCGGATACGTATACCGCCGACAAGCTGGATAAGCTAATCCGGGACATTTCTTTGAAAGTGCTTAATGAGCATAATGTTATTCTGACAGCGATAAGCGTATATGCCGTTAATACGACAGATGAAGAAGCTATAGAGATACGTGAGAAAGTCAGGGATATCGCATTGAGCCATGAATATGTGAACCAGATACACGGCTTCTATCTTGAAAAGGAACAGAAGAAGATGCGGTTCGACGTAGTGGTAAGCTTTGATGCGCCTGACAGAAGAAGTGTATGTAATGATGTCGCTTCAGAGGTCCAGGAAGCATTTCCTGATTACGAGATCATGGTCAATATGGACATCGACCTGTCAGAGCTGTAAGGTAAAGATCTATGAGTGTTCTGCAGCATCCGTTCGGGCCATTATACTGTGAGAAGAGCAGGGTACTTATACTCGGCTCTTTTCCATCAGTAAAATCGAGAGAACAGAACTTTTTCTACGGTCATCCACAGAACAGGTTCTGGAAAGTCGTCGCACGGGTTTTTGATCGTGATGTGCCGGAAACTATCGAAGAGAAAAAGTCTCTGATACTTGAAAGCGGCCTCGCGCTGTGGGACTCGATCGCGAGCTGTGAGATCACAGGATCATCTGACGCAAGCATAAGGAATGTAAAAACCAACGACATAAGCATCATACTGGACAGTTGTGATATAGGCAGGATATACTGTAACGGGCGGAAATCGTATGATCTGTACTGCAGGTATATACAGCCTGAAACAGGCCGTGAAGCAACATGTCTTCCGTCTACAAGCCCTGCAAATGCTGCATGGACGCTGGACAGGCTTACTGAGGCATGGCGTGTGGTGAAGCTGTAAAATAATTATTGTAAACCATAAGAACAGACAAGATTTTGATAAATACCAGGGAAGGGGAGCAGCATGTCATTCACAGAAGATATACTGGAACAGAAATTCGGAATAAACAGGGAAATAACCAGGCTTGTTCAGCAGACTGAAGTGGATCTGGCTGATCGTTTCCATGAACAGGATGAGATCAAAGAAGCGAATCAGTATAAAGTAACTGACGCATTCAGGAAAAACAGGATCTCTGACACACATTTCGCGTGGAATACAGGCTACGGATATGATGACGCAGGCAGGGCGGCGCTTGAAAGTGTATACGCTGATACTTTCGGGGCTGAAGCTGCTCTTGTAAGAACGAACATAGTGAATGGAACACACGCCCTTTCAATTGCTATCATGGGAGCCTTACGGCCTGGTGATGAGATGATCTACTGCTCAGGCGGACCGTATGATACGCTTGAGGAAGTGATCGGAATACGCGGATCCGGCATGGGATCGCTTAAGGAATATGGCGTAACGTATAAACAGGTGGAGCTCAAGTCGGATGGATCAATCGATATCGATGCCGTGCTCGATGCAATTGGTCCGAGCACGCGCATGGTATGTGTCCAGAGATCCACAGGATACGCCTGGAGAAAAGCCATAACGGTCGATCAGATAGCTGAGTGGGCTTCAGCAGTGCATGATGCCTATCCGGACGTTATCACGATGGCGGATAACTGCTACGGCGAGTTCATAGATGTGAAAGAGCCGACACAGGTCGGAGTCGACATCATGGCAGGATCGCTGATCAAAAACCCGGGCGGCGGACTTGCTCTGTCCGGTGGATATGTAGCAGGCCGGAAGGATCTTGTCGACATGGTGCAGTACCGTATGACATGCCCTGGTATCGGCGGAGAATGCGGACTTATGTTCGGCCAGACACGGGCAATGCTCCAGGGATTCTTCATGGCTCCGTCAGTAGTGAACAGCGCGGTAAAAGGCGCTATCCTATGCGGAGAAGTCTACCACAGGCTCGGATATGACGTGAGGCCGGAGAAAGATGATAAGAGAAGCGACATCATACAGTCAGTGAAGTTAGGCTCACCAGAAGCCATATGCGCCTTCTGCGAAGGCATCCAGAAAGCTGCACCTGTCGATTCATTCGTAACACCTGTTCCGTCTGATATGCCCGGATATGAAGACCAGGTAGTGATGGCGGCAGGAGCGTTCGTACAGGGATCGTCCATAGAGCTCTCGTCAGACGCACCGATCCGTGCTCCATACATCGTGTACTTCCAGGGCGGCCTTACATACGAGCACAGCAAGCTCGGCGTGCTCATGTCACTTCAGCGCCTGTACGAGAAGGGGCTACTGAAAGATTTCATAAAATGATATCATACAAAAAACCTCCGAAAGGGGACTGTCCCTTTTCGGAGCATAATTGCTGCTTATGGACAATAATGCTGAAAAAAAGAACAAGTTATTCGCGGCGCTTAAGTTCGCGGTGCTCCTGATCATAGTGATCGGAGTGCCGCTTTATATTTTCGTGTTCCAGCGTGACTTTTTATCTCAGTTCGATTCATTCGATGAAGTTGTTGAGTTCCTAAGGCAGTACAGGCAGTATTCTGTACCTGTATATCTTGCCGCTGAAATACTGCAGATTATGATATTCATACTTCCGGGACAGATATTCCAGTTTGCTGCAGGATATCTGTTCGGATTCCTGCCGGGACTGTTCTACACATTTATAGGAGCAGTTATCGGAGAGACCATAACATTTTTCATCGCAAGGCTGCTCGGATCAGACGCGATACACCTGATGCTCGGTGAAGAGAAATTCAGGCATTATACAGAGCTGCTCTCCAGCAAAAAGGCTTATATTATCACATTACTGCTGTATCTCATTCCCGGACTTCCTAAAGATGCGATCTGCTATGCTGCCGGGGTATCAGGAATAAAGTTTCTGCCTTTCCTTGTGATCTCTGTGATAGGACGTATGCCTGCGATGGCAGGAAGCATCCTTTTCGGGGCGATGTATATGAAGAAGGATTACGCCGGTATGGCAGTCGTAGCTGCAGTCGTCGGCGTGATATGCCTGGTTTGCATCATAAAAAGGAAACAATTATTATCCTACATAGATAAGCTGTACGAAAAGTATAAATAATGGGCATTGGTATGCTATAACTGATCTGCCATGTTTTTGCTCCGAAAAGGGACTGTCCCTTTTCGGAGGTTTTTTCTTAATAGTGAAATTTTTTTCATTCATGGTTTACTTTTAGGTTCATTTTAGGTTCACTGACTACTATATGACTGTAAAGATGATATAACACCTATTATAATTGAAGAAAGGAAAACATCCAGGAAACGGATCAGGAACATAAAATGAATACATTTATAAAGAAGATACTTATTGGATCATTATGCTCAGTAATGATAGTAATACCATGCGTGGGTTTTGCTGAGTCTGAGAGTGAGACATCTCTGAGCAGCCCGCCGGGAAATGACATGCCTGGAGGTGGTCCTGGAGGAGCACCTGGATCAGACTCGAGCAGCGTGTTGTGGTCAGGTGCAACGACTATCACAAGCGCTGCAACAGAGACAGGAAAAACATATTCATCGACTACAGCGAGCCAGAACGCGCTTCTCATCGACACATCTGATGCGGTTACGATAAGCGACGCCACGGTCACAAAGACTGGCGGAACGAGCGCAAGCGATAGCGAGAGCTTTTACGGCACGAACTCAGGGATCATGGTAAAAGGCGGCAGCACGACTACGATCAAAAACTCGACGATCACAACAAGCGCAGCCGGCGCTAACGGCGTCTTCAGCTACGGCGGAAACGCTTCGACTAACGCGACATCAGGAGACGGCACAACGGTGAACATCTCTGATTCAACGATCAAAACCACCGGCGACGGCTCGGGCGGAATCATGACTACAGGCTACGGGACTACGAACGCGAGCAATCTTACGATCACAACTGAGGGACAGTCGTCAGCAGCGATAAGATCAGACAGAGGCGGAGGCTTTGTAAATGTCGACGGAGGGTCGTATACCACAAGCGGAGTCGGATCCCCTGCGATATATGCGACCGCTACGATCAATGTGAAGAATGCAAAGCTCACATCAACAGCCTCACAGGGAGTCGTTAACGAAGGCGGAAACACTGTTGTACTGGAAGACTGCACTGTGAACGCCTCGAATAAAAGCCTTAACAGTCAGGATTACTTCAGGAACAGTATTTTCCTCTACCAGTCGATGTCAGGCGACGCGTCAAACGGCGCGAGCGTCTTCAAGATGACAGGAGGAGCTCTTAACAGCAGCGTCGGCCATGTATTCCACGTGACAAACACCAGTGCGGCAATAACGCTTGAGGGAGTTGAGATTAATAATACTGATTCTGAGAATGTTCTTATATCTGTCTGCGACGACGCATGGAGCGGCCTCAGCAACTCAGCGACACTGAACGCTAAGAACCAGACTCTTACCGGAGACCTGCTCGTCGGAAGCGACTCATCACTTGACCTTAAGCTTTCAGGAACATCAGTATGGACAGGAACGACAAGCGGCAAGATCACAACGCATAAGAACTCATCGACTATATCATCATCACTCGGGACGGTTAACGTGACACTTGCAGACGAGGCTTTGATCGTTCTCACAGCTGACACCAAGGTAAGCTCGATAAGCGGCACCGGTAAGATAAACTATAACGGATACGCACTCACGGTCGGGAGCAAAACCTACACGAGCGGATCACCTGGAGTTAGCACGATCACTGAGACATCCGGGACTGCGTCAGACGTCGACAACTCAAGCCATGAAAGCAGCAGTGAAGAGAATGTTACTAAAGAGAAACAGACAATGAGCGTCACAGCAGCGTCAGCCAGGACATACAAGGCAAGCAAGCTCAAGAAGGCTTCGAAGACATATAAGGCTGTTACTGTAAAGAATGCGGAAGGAACAGTGACATATAAAGTCACAGGAAACAAGAAGTCTAAGAAGTACCTTAAGTTCAATTCAAAGACGGGCAAAGTCACTGTGAAGAAGGGGACTCCTAAGGGAACATATACACTCAAGATCAAAGTCACCGCTTCAGGAAATGATAAGTACAATAGCTGCAGCAAGACTGTGAGCATTAAGGTAAAAGTCAAATAATTAAGAAAATTAAATAAATAAATGGTACATAATAGCCGTGTCGATATAGTGATTTCTATATATGACGCGGCTGTTTTATGTTGAAATTACAAGGCTTTAGAGAAATAGAAAAATAATGCGAACAAATGTTTATAAAATACTTGACAGCAAACAACTGTTCTGATATTATAATGATATCAGGAGCGAACAAGCGTTCTAAAAGGGGTGAGAGATATGAGTAAAGCTATTACATATGAAGATGCGTGCAGCATCATGGACGAAGATATCGCAAGGCGCTACTTCAGCAGGCAGAACGAAAGACAGCAGAAAACAAGCCATAAGACACATCACTGGCATGTAGTCAACAGATTAAGATTCACCGTATTCCTGGTAGTCGTGATCCTGACTGTAGTTATGACAGGAGGAATAGTATTCGGAGCATTCGATGCAGAAGGATCCAGCAAGACAACATATGAAATGATAACTATACAATATGGTGACACATTATGGGAGATCGCAGAATGCTACAAGCCGGAAGACAAAGATGTAAGAGACTTCATGTATGAGATCTGCGATTACAATAAAATATCAGCAGGTGAAATATACCAGGGACAGAATATAATGATCCCGATAAGTCAATAAGCTAACCCTAATAAACCCATATACAATCTCAGGAGGCGGAGCGTCAGAAATGACGTTCCGTTTTCCTATATGATAACGATGAACAGATAAGATCCAAATATGGTGAAAACAAGACTCAGATCCAATGAACAGAATATCGACCGCATATAATAAAATCGCTTAGAAGCGAAAATAGGGGCTCGATAATTATTCCGTTTTTACACGTTTTAGGAATAGATATTTAATTGCAATAAAAAGGGTATAAAAAACTGCCAGGATGCCAGTGATTGCAATATGTGCAGCCGGGGCGCCGTTTCTATATGCATTCCCATATCTATTCCCAAAATTATGATTTTAGGAATAGAT
>CAZBFD010000001.1:0-35505 GCA_964491055.1 uncultured Eubacterium sp. | reverse complement strand
TCGGACCGGTACCTGAGATCACCAAAGCTTGAGTGTCAAAGTAGTCCCAGATCAGCTGACCATTATAAGTATCCTGTTCCCATTCTATCCGGCCGTAGACCTTATACGTCGTGTTGTCGCCGCACTTTCCCTCTATTTCCTGTATTGTTTGTGCAGTAATTCAATATATGGTGTTTCCCGCTCCTGACATTTTTATCTGTACCATAGATGTGCCATTCTGTCACACTTTATTGAAATTTTAATGTTTGCTGATTATAATCAATGAGTATATTGAATTTGGGTATGAAAACATCAACAGCATGCAGCTCACAGGGGGATCAGAGTGCAGGCAAGCAAACTAAGGAAAAGACCGATCAAAGGTGCTCTGTCGAAAAAGGCAAAGAAATATGAGGATCTGCTGCGTGAGAATGCGCAGCTTAAAAAAGAATGTGAGAAAGCTCGGAAAAATGGTATTATTTCCACTCACATAGCCCGGGCGCTGGCCAGAGGGTATACAGATCTGTTCTACGTCAATATGGAAACCGATGAACTCATTGAATTCCATACTGACGATAAGCTTGGTGTGCTCACCGAAGCCAGACGCAGCGCGGACTTCTTTGAGGGCTGCGAGCGTGACGCCAGGCCGTATGTGCATCCGGACGACCAGGAGTTATTCATAAAAACTATGAATAAGGACTACCTCACAAAAGTCCTGGACAGATCCAAAACATATGAATTTACATATCGAAGGATAAAAGAGGGAAGAACGTTCTATGTACGGATGCGGATCACGAGGGTTGAAGAAGACAAGCGCTTCATCATAATAGCCGTATCGGATATAGACGAGCTCATGAAGCGGCGCTTCGAAGCGGAACGGATACAGGAGGAGCATACGATCTACTCCCGCCTGCACGCTCTCACAGGAAACTATATATGCGTCTATGTCGTGGATCCGAAAACGGATAGTTACCGCGAGTTCAGCTCGACTGACGATTATACGGACAATTTCGCCCAGGCCAAGGAAGGAACAGACTTTTTCAACACAGTCCGTGAAGCCGGCTGTATGTACAATCATCCTGATGACCTGAACCGCTTCCTGTCTGAGTTCACCAAAGAAAACGTCATGTCTGACATCGAGCACAGCGGCTACTATTCACTGGCTTACCGGTTCATAATGAACGGCAGGCCGGTCCACGTACAGCTGAAGGCAGCAATGGTCGAGGAAAAAGAAGGCCCCCGCCTTATCGTCGGCCTGAACGATGTCGAAGCTCATTTCAGGCAGGAGGAGCAGTACAAGCAGCGTATCGCCAATGCAAATACACAGGCTAATATAGATGCTCTGACAAAGGTCAAGAACAGACATGCATATCAGGAGACAGAAGCTCGTATCAACCGGAAGATCGCGGAACACCGCCAGCCGCCATTTGCTGTAGTTTCTTTTGATGTGAATGACCTTAAGAAGACCAATGATTCTCTGGGCCACCAGGCGGGAGACCAGCTCCTCTGCAATGCCTGCAGAATCATATGTGATACCTTCAAGCACAGTCCTGTATTCAGGATCGGCGGTGATGAGTTTGCAGTTATCTCACAAGGATGGGACTATAACAATATAGATGCGCTTCTCAAGAAAATGGAAGCCCAGAACGAAGAAGCCGCCCATACCGGCGGAGCCGTTGTTGCTTTCGGTATGTCAAGATTCGATGGCGACGATTCCGTAGCCGCAGTGTTCGAGCGTGCTGACAAGAATATGTACGAAAACAAAAACGCCATGAAAGCTGCACAGGATTAATAGCCAGTTTATATTCTAACAGCCACAAAAACAGCGCCGGGCCATTATGGCCTGGCGCTTTATCATTCATTACTGCTGCTTTCTTCTATTTATCGACCGATCTCTTTATCGCTTCAAAAGTCTCCTCGGTTATGACATGCTCTATCTTACAGGCATCGTCATTCGCCGTTTCCTCGTCCACGCCAAGGCCGATCAGCCACTTCCTGAAGAACTTGTGCCGCTCATAGACTCTCTCAGCAAGAGCCTTCCCACTCTCCGTAAGTGTGATGTAGCCTTCGTCAGACACTTCGATATAGCCCTTCTCTTTCATATTCCTGACAGCGATACTGATGCTCGGCTTACTGAATCCCATCTCGTTAGCTATATCAACGCTCCGAACGACCGGCTTTTCCTCACTTATAATAAGGATCGTTTCCAGATAATCCTCGATGCTTTCATTATGATTCATTATCAAAACCCTCCCGGTACAGATATTTCATATATTATAATGCATTCCATCGGTTGTGACAATGGGGATATCACAAAAAAAGCAGTCTGGTGATCGACTGCTTTTTCTGTAGATATATCATTGTTTTTTGTATATTGGAGGCTTTACTCTGTTGCTATGTCTGTCAGTGTATAGCCTGTCTCTGCTATGACCGCGCGGAGCTCGTCTTCCGGAAGCGGCTCGTCGCTCCAGATGACTGTCTCCTTTTTCTTTGCGGATGATTTTACTTTCTTAACATCAAACTTGTTTCTGATCGCCTCATTTACAGTTGCCTCACACATACTGCAATGCAGGTCGGTTATCGTTAAGACTGTTTTGACCTTGCCTTCTGAAAATCCGAACATCTTTCCGCTCCTTTCAGTTCTTTTCCAGGCAGCGGAAAGTCGCTTTTTTCAGGCTTGGCTCTCCGCGTGCATCTGACCTTTATTCTTCTGTTTCTTCAGCTCTTCGAGCCGCGCACACATGCGGCACTCTTCACAGCTCTTCCCGCTCTGACAGCCGCTGCATCCGGCGCACGACCTCTCGCCCCGGAGCTCTGCAAGTATCTCGCGGATCATACTGCGCCCGCAGGCAAACACGATCGCTGCAAGTACCGCGATAATTATTCCCTGTCCGATAATTGGATCCATACCGCTGTCATCTCCTTTCTATTATATATCATTTGTCACTGTTTACAGCAGTGTTTTATATTTCCGCATAACGCTCCTGAAAGGATCTGTCCTTTTTAGGAGATACTTTTTATTCTGCCGCTGCTTCTACTGATGTCAAGGTCTTTACGCTGTTGTCCGGCTTGTAGCCCGGGCGGACGAGCAGGTAGATAAGCCCGGCGAGCGCTATGACTGCTATTACTGCACCTATGCCGAATCCGCCGCCGGTGAACGCTTTCCCAAGGTTGAATATGATGAACGCCATGACATATGCCCAGCCTGTCATCCAGCCGATCGCTGCCCACGTCCATTTGGCGTTATTCATCTCACGCTTTATCGCGCCGATAGCGGCGAAGCATGGTGCGCAGAGCAGATTGAAGATCAAGAACGCCATCGCAGCCGCTCCCGCAGCACCTGAGTTAGCGAAGTCTGCGAGCACACGCGGCCAGATCTGCTCTCCGTTTTCTCCCAGCTCCTCTTTACTGTCATCGTAGTTGTACAGCACGCCGAATGTGCCTACTACTTCTTCCTTAGCCACAAGACCTGTTATCGTCGCAACTGTCTGCTTCCAAGTAGTGAACCCTATCGGCCTGAACACCGGTGTTACCACACTGCCGATGTCTGCAAGGATCGAAGCATCGTTCGGGTTTACATCCTCCACAGGGATATCTCTCTTTTCGGCAAGCTCCGTTATGTATTCTTCAGTCGCTATGTTTTCATCCTCGAACAGATTCTCTACCATTCCGAATTGCCCGTTCACTGTTCCGAATCCCTGAAGGAACCAGATGATGATCGACGAGATCACGATGACTGAGCCTGCTCTCTTTATGAACGACCAGCCGCGCTCCCATGTAGCCCTTAGCACATTCCCCATCGACGGGATGTGGTATGCAGGAAGCTCCATTACGAACGGCGCCGGCTCGCCGGCAAATGCCTTGAACTTCTTCAGGATTATACCCGAAAGGATTATTGAGCCGATCCCGATGAAGTACGCCGATGCCGCGATAAGAGGTGACCCTCCGAATACGGCGCCTGCGATAAGTCCGATTATCGGGAGCTTTGCCCCGCACGGCATGAACGTTGTAGTCATTACTGTGAGCTTACGGTCTCTGTCCTGCTCAATAGTTCTTGACGCCATGACTCCCGGAATACCGCAGCCTGTTGCTACGAGGCACGGTATGAAGCTCTTCCCGGAAAGCCCGAACTGTCTGAAGATACGATCCATTACGAACGCGACCCTGCTCATATACCCGATGTCTTCAAGTATCGCCAGCAGGAAGAAGAGCACGAGCATCTGCGGAACGAATCCGAGCACGGCTCCGACTCCTGCGACGATCCCATCCTGCACCAGGCCGTACAGCCATGAGCCCTCAGCGACCCCGAAAGTCTTGAGTATGCTGTCAAAAACAGCCGGGACCCATTCTCCGAAGATCACATCATTTGTAAAGTCTGTTGCCATTGTTCCGATCGAGATAGACCATCCGCCCATCGCGATGGCATATACGAGGAACATTATCACAGCAAATATCGGAAGTCCGAGGATCCTGTTTGTCACTATCCTGTCGATCTTGTCCGAGATCGTCAGGTTGTCTTTTGTCTTAGCTTTTTTTACCGCGCCGGTTGTGATCCTTGCGATCGCGTTATATCTTTCATTCGTTATGATGCTCTCCGAGTCGTCGTCAAGCTTTTTCTCGCAGGCGGTGATGATCGCCTCGATCTGCTCTGCTTCAGCCGAGACCCGGTCAAAATCCTTACCGCTCTTCTTTGCAGCTTCTTTAAGCTGCTCCGCAACTTTTTCATCACGCTCAAAAAGCTTTACCGCATACCACCTGAGCAGGCTGTCGTCCACGCGTCCTCTGATCACATCCTCGATCTTCATGATGGCTTCTTCCACCACACCTTCAAATTTCACTTTCTCGGCATTGCCTTCCCCTGAATTCGCGGCTTTGATCGCTGCAGCCGCAGCCTCATCAATACCTTTGCCCTTAAGAGCGCTTATCTCGACCGCTTCACACCCCAGAGCCTTCCCGATCTTTGCCGTATCGATGGAATCGCCGTTCTTCGTGACGAGGTCCATCATATTGACAGCGAGCACGACCGGGATGCCGAGCTCGATCAGCTGTGTCGTAAGGTAAAGGTTCCTCTCGAGGTTCGTCCCGTCCACAATATTCAGGATCGCGTCCGGCTTTTCTTTCACCAGGTAATTCCTGGCCACGACCTCTTCAAGCGTATAAGGGGAAAGCGAGTAGATCCCCGGAAGGTCCTGCAGGATCACGTCGCCGTGGCCCTTGATCTTTCCCTCTTTCTTCTCGACTGTAACGCCGGGCCAGTTTCCGACGTACTGGTTTGCTCCTGTGAGCGCGTTGAACAAGGTGGTCTTTCCGCTGTTCGGGTTCCCTGCAAGCGCTATTTTAACTGCCATAACTTACTCCTTCCTGATGCCGGATATTTCTCCATACTCGCATTTCCGCGAGCATGCTCGCCGCACTGTCCACCGCGCGACTTGCTCCGGCCGCTACTCTACCTCTATCATCTCAGCATCGGCCTTCCTGACCGAAAGCTCATAATTCCTTACGTTGAGCTCCATCGGGTCGCCGAGCGGTGCGACTTTCCGCACAAATACCTCAACTCCCCTGGTTATGCCCATATCCATTATCCGGCGCTTGACCGGCCCTTCGCCGTGGAGCTTCACGACCGTTACCGTCTGCCCGACCTGTACATCTTTAAGTGTCCTCATGTTCTCCTCCAGATCCATTATCGAAATCTCTACTGTACCATATCCACCATGATCTTGGCTGCCATCTCGCGCGTGATCGCAAGCTTGGAGTCCCTTACTTTAACGATCATGTCGCCGCCATGGGACTGCATCACCGTTACCGGCGTCCCTGCAACAAAACCCAGTTCGCCGAGTCTCTGCTTCACGCTGTCCGCGCCGATGATCTTTGCCACTTTTACGTTATCACCTGTATTTGTCATCAAGATCGGCATCATCGTTCCTCCATTCTGATTCTCCGCAAGCCTTTGTTAGTGATTTATAATTTCAGTTAGATATAACTAATATAATTCCATGGTTAGTCTACACTAACCACCTGCGCTTGTCAACCCCTGCATAAAAAAACAGCTGCAATGTGCTCATCTGGCACTTTGCAGCTGCCCCGTATTATACTTCAGCTAATGTTATTCTTTCTTGCTGAGGAACTCTTTTATCTCCATGATCGGCCTCGGCTTGGAGTACCTGAATCCCTGAAGATATGTAGCTGCCATATCTTTGCACATCGTCTCGTCAGAGTCAGTCTCCACGCCTTCATACAGCACGTCATAGCCCATCCGGGTAAACATATTCGCGAGGTTCTCCACCATCATCCTCGGCCTCTCTGCGGCTTCGGATTCAAGCACGAGCGATCTGTCGAACTTGATGATATCGAACGGAAGCTCCATGATCCTCTCCATACTGGAATAACCTGTCCCGAAGTCGTCCAGATAGAGCTTGATGCCCTGTTCTCTAAGCTCCTCGACCTTCCTCTTCATCAGCATGAAGTCGCCTTCATTTTGGGATTCAGTGATCTCGATCGCTATCTTACCGCCTGGCACGCCGCTATTATTGATTATATCGATAATGTCGCGGCAGAACCCTTCGTCCTTCACCTCGGACATCGAGACATTCACTGATATCCGCTTGATATCATATCCTTCATGGATGAACTGCCAGATCGCTTCGCAGGTCTTATGCAGGATGATTTTTGTCAGGACATGGATATGACCTTGCTCCTCCGCGAGATGTATGAACTCATCCGGATATACGATACCCGTCTCCTTAAGCTCGAGCCGCATCAGGGCTTCCCCTGTATCATATCTTCCGGTCTTTACATTAAGGACCGGCTGGCAGTAGACGAGTACCCGTGAATCGTCCAGGTTGTCGCAGCGGTTTATATCTATCAACTCTTTAAGAATATACTCATCTCTCTTGAACTCGGCGAGATCCTCCGGGCCGACCCTGTATGTGGAGCATCCCGGCATCTTCTTCTGGATAGTTCTTATGAAGCTCACATATTCATTCTTTTTGCTGATCTCATCTATAGATTCGCCCATTACTATTCTGTAATCGAATCTGTACCTGTTATATATCGGGAAGAATTTATCGTGGATGTCTTTGAGGATCTGCTCGTAGTCAGGATTCCGCTTCGTCTCGAAGCACAGGATCAGATGGCCTCCGCTTACCTTGAACAGCCTGGCGCCCTTCACCTGCTTGTATACGTACCCCCTGATCTGATTCTGGAGCTCCAGCGGAATATCCTTTCCTTCTTCTTCACACTCTTTGAGGTAAAGGCTTGAGAATATGAAAGTCCGCTTCTTCTCATAGCACTGATGCACATAGTCCTGCATCGACTTTTCATCGTTCGTGCCGAGCGTTGCGTCATACGGGTTTGAGTGGAGGATATACAGCGTAGCGATCGCCGGAAGCATCAAAGCCGTGACTGTAAACGACGACTGGCTGCTTATTCCCTGCATGATAAGGAGCAGGAACGAGATCACCAGCGTGCCGTAGAATCCGAACATGATGCGGTGGAAAACAAGTTTCCTTACTCTTATAAGCAATACGATACTCAGGACGTTATATGCCAGATAGCCATAGATAAATATGCCGCGCCTTACGAAGCTGATCCCGTCTTCGGTGATATGAAAAGTGATCCCCTGGGCAGTGGTTATGATATCCGCGATAAGCACTGTGATTAAGATAACGTTCGCGATAGTGATATAGATCTTACTCTTCTCATATTTGGTGACTTCGCAGATATACGCGACATAATAAGTGAAAATTAGGCATAATAAGCCATGGTAGATACATCGCAGCCAGTTCGCTGCCAGCTGGAGCCCCTCCGTCGGCGCGATCATGTAAAACGTAATATCGACCCACGCCGCGATGAGCAGCAGGATAACTATCTTCAGGAACAGCTGCGAGTTCCTGTTTCTCTTTATATACGAAAAAGAGACCAGGACGATCATAACAAGACAGACCGCCGTTACGACGATATCTGCTGCAGGTGTATAATTGCTGAAATCAATATACTTACCCATTATAGATCCTCTTTAAAGCACATAATACTACAGAAAATCAGGTTTGTTAATACTCCCCCCCATTTTTAAAAGTGTGTTTTTGGGACGGTTCCCCACAGGGCGCCTCAGTTAGGACTCCGGTGTGAAAAAATCGCAAACAATTGTTCATTTTATGTAAACATCCGTTCGCCTTTGTGCTATAATAGTTTGCATGGAAACAGTTCTTACTGACAACTGCACAAATGAAAAGCGTGGATATACCTTCGTCCTGGATTCTCCGTACATCATGACGGGGAAGGAATACTACGAAAAGTTCACTTCCGCCAGGGAAAACAGCCCGGCTGTCACACAGCCTGACCAGGGGAGCATGCTCGGCCTGCAGACAGGCAGTGCATATTCCGGTGTGCCGGAAAAGATACAGGGGATGCTGGCTCTGTATGAGTATGGGGACGGGTCTTTCCGGCAGAAGTGCCTGAACTTCGTCCGGCAGGGAATGTTCATGAAGGACTACGAGGACAGCGCGCCGTGGTACGGCGACCTCAGGAGCTTCTTCCCTGTCTACCACGACCTTAACATCCGGCAGCTCCGCGGCTATTTCACATGGCGGACGCAGATAAGGAAAGGCCGCTTCAGCAGGACCTGCGAAGCTTTTGTCTACATTTATGTATATGAGCTTCTCAACGGTATCGGGACGGGATCCCCGGAAGAAAGCTTTGAAAAGCTCGAGAAATTCTACAGCGGATACGTCGATACCGGTATGGGCGACCCCGTGATCAGGAAGAATCTCCGGAGATGGATCAGAGAGTTCGCTGTGACACACAGCCTCCCGAACGAAGCCGTCATGAAGTACTCCGATCCCGGTGCAGAGGAAAGAGCCCGTGCTCTCGCAGTGCTCCGGGATCCGGCGGGTCATACCGATGAAGAAATCTTCATGGCGCTCTCAAGATTCTCATCTCCAAAGTTCAAGACTTCGCCGGTCATCTTAAAAGACCGTGAGCACGGTGTACGGCTCTTTGCTGAAGTCTGGCGCCATCTGCCGGCTGACGTCTTCACCTCCTGCTTTGGCGCGGTCAAAACCTCACCGTGGCATCCCCTTGCAGGCGCAGTCTATCTGGAGACGAGAAACATCGAAAGCCTGGATTACGACATCGATGAATGCAGAAAGTATACATGCCGCGGCGGCTTGTGGCAGGAAACGTGTTACGACAGGCTTTCTGCTGACCAGAACGCCTTTCTTTCCATAATGCATATGACAGACCTTAAGCTCCGGCGGCAGCTCAAGACTGGCCACTACTTAAGGCAGAAGCATGGAGAGGAGCAGGCAGAGATACTTGTAGATGCTGCTATTCAGGAAATGCAGAAGGAAGCTGCCGAGGCCGCGCGCCCGAAGATCACGATAGATCTGTCCGGGCTTGATAAGATCAGGGACGACGCAGCGGTTACATGTGACAGCCTTCTCACCGACGAAGAACGAGGAGAAGATTGTATGAAGGATATATTCAGTATTCTGTAATAGAAGGAGAGATCAATGAGCGAAAACTGTCAGAAGGCGCCGAGGCGGATATCCCAGACCGTGCTGAACTCCCTTAAAGGTGGAGTCGTGCCGAGGATCGGCCTTCCATATATCACCGTCGGACGGAAAAGCGAGATCGAGGCTTTGCTCCATGATGTGGATATCATATCGGACGGCGGGGCATCGTTCCGGTTCATCGTCGGGAAGTACGGATCGGGCAAAAGCTTCCTGATCCAGGCGATCCGGAATTATGTAATGGACAAAGGCTTTATCGTGGCGGACGCGGACCTGTCGCCGGAGAGGCGGTTCCAGGGAACGCAGGGACAGGGGCTTGCAACGTACCGCGAGCTCATCAGCAACCTGTCAACGAAGGAGAAGCCTGAAGGTGGCGCGCTCATGCTCGCTCTGGACAAGTGGATCGGCCGTGTACAGGCAGCGGTAGTCCGGGATACCGGGCTTACCCCGGATGATCCGGGATTTTCAAAGGCTGTGGATGGGAAAATATATGAAGTCCTGTCCTCGATCAGTGAGCTTGTGCACGGTTTTGAGTTCGCGCAGCTTATCTCCAGGTACTATCACGCATACATAGACGGGGACGACGAGACGAAGGCTAACGTCGCCCGCTGGTTCAGGGGAGAGTTCGCGCTGAAAAAAGAGGCAAAAGATGCTCTCGGTGTGAATATCCTTATCACAGACGACAACTGGTACGACTACCTTAAGCTTTTTGCACTGTTCTTCCGCCTGGCGGGATATACCGGAATGATGATAATGGTAGACGAGCTCGTGAACATATACAAGATACCGAATTCCATCACAAGGCAGTATAACTACGAGAAGCTCCTTATGATGTATAACGACGCCCTGCAGGGAAAGGCAAGGTTCCTCGGGTTCATCATGGGCGCGACCCCGCAGGCGCTGGAAGACAGGCGGCGCGGGATCTACAGTTATGAGGCACTTAAGTCACGGCTTGCAGAAGGTAAGTTCTCCAGGCCGGGAGCACGTGACATGCTCGCGCCTGTTATACGGCTGGAGCCTTTGACGCCTGAAGAGATGCTCGTGCTCTGCGAGAAGCTTTCCGATATGCACGCAGGCCTTTATGGGTACGAGCCTGTGCTCACGACAGAAGACCTGTCAGCTTTCATAAAGATAGAATATGAAAGAGTCGGGGCGGAGGCCAACATTACGCCGAGGGAGATCATAAGGGACTTCATAGAGATCCTCGACCTGCTGTACCAGGATCCTGAGATGACGATAAAGGATCTTCTCAAGTCCGGCGACTTCACATACGCTAAGTCTGAAGCCGTATCTGACGAGACAGACGAGGCTTTTGCCGAATTCACCGTCTGACGGATCTGCGGCGCTGCAGATCGGAGAAATTCTCTTTTTCACAGATGTTTGGCAGTTTAAGGAAAACTGCAGATGACAATGGACGCATTCAACAGATATTCACCATTCATACAGGATTACATCTACCGCTCTGGGTGGAAAGCACTCCGGGAAGTGCAGAACGCGGCGGCCGACGCCATTTTCGGGACAGAGAGCAACGTGCTCATCACCGCTTCTACCGCGTCCGGAAAGACCGAGGCTGCTTTCTTCCCGATACTGACGCTGCTCGACGAGGACCCTTCCGCGACAGTCGGCGTGCTTTACATTGCGCCGCTCAAGGCTTTGATAAATGACCAGTTCGGGAGATTGAACGAGCTCTGCGACGAGGCAGGGATACCGGTAACGAGGTGGCACGGCGACGTCGCGCAGTCACAGAAGCGAAAGCTCATCAGAAAGCCGGCCGGCATACTTCAGATCACTCCGGAGTCGCTTGAGTCGCTCATGATAAACAAGCATATGGAGATCCCGTCACTATTCGGGGATCTCAGGTTCGTTGTTATAGATGAGATCCACTCTCTTCTCAGGGCTGACAGGGGCGGCCAGACTTTCTGCCTGATAGAAAGGCTGTCCAGGCTTGCCTGCTGTGACCCGAGGAGGATCGGGCTCTCCGCGACTATCGGCGACCCTGAAGAGGCGGGGAAGTTCCTCGCCGCAGGGAGCAGCAGGCCGACTGTAATACCTGAGTTCGACGGCGGGAAAGAAGTCTGGCGCCTTTCCATGGAGCATTTCTATAAATCCTTCCCGCAGGCAGGAGATTTTGATGATAAGGAAGAGAATCTTCCTGTAACCGAGGAGCCGACTGACGAAGCCCCGAAGGCTGCGGACCCGGGTTTTGGATACATTTTCGAGCACACCAGGGGGAAGAAATGTCTCATATTCTCCAACTCGAGGGAGGAATGCGAATCTGTGTGCCAGAGCCTGAGGCAGTACTGCGAGGCGAATCATGAGCCAGAAAGGTTCCTGATACACCACGGCAACTTGTCCGCTTCATACAGGGAGAGCGCTGAAGAGGAGATGAAAGATGACGGCTCCCTGACATCTGTCTGCGCGACCGCGACTCTTGAGCTCGGAATAGATATAGGAAGGCTAGAGCGCGCGTTCCAGCTGGACGCGCCGTTCACAGTGTCCGGGTTCCTGCAGAGGCTTGGACGGACCGGAAGGCGCGGTGCTCCTGCGGAGATGTGGTTCGTCATGAGGGAAGAGCATGCCGAAGCGAGAGATATGCTGCCGGTCCTCATCCCGTGGTATCTCATCCAGGGAATAGCGCTGGTGCAGCTTTATATAGATGAAAGGTTCGTGGAGCCGCCGAAGACTGACAGGCTTCCTTTCAGCCTGCTCTACCACCAGACCATGAGCACGCTCGCTTCCTGCGGCGAGATGACGCCCGGCGAGCTCGCGTCGAAAGTGCTTACGCTCGCCTACTTCCACAGGATAAGCCAGGACGACTACCGCGTGCTCCTCCGTCATCTGATCGAGATCGACCATATAAACCGCACCGAGAACGGAGGGCTCATCGTCGGGATAACAGGCGAGAGGATCGTGAACAGCTACAAGTTCTATGCAGTCTTTCAGGAAAGCGTCGAGTATTCCGTACGCTGCGGGTCAGAAGAGCTCGGGACGATAGTTAAGCCGCCTCCGGTCGGCGACAAGGTCGCGATAGCAGGAAGGGTCTGGATCGTAGAAGAGATAGATCACAAGCGGCGCGAAGTGTACTGCTCGCTGGTAAAGGGGAATATCCCGGCCTACTTCGGTGACGTCCCGGGCGACATCCACACAAGAGTGCTGGAAAAGATGTTCAGCATCCTTCTGGGAGAAGAGTCTTATCCATATCTTATGAGGAACGCTTCCGCAAGGCTGAAGGAAGCTCGCGAGCTGTTCAAAAGGTCCGGGATGCCTGACCGCCCGCTCATCCACCTTGGCGGAAAGATGTGGGCGCTCTTCCCGTGGCTTGGAACGTACGCTTTCCTTGCACTTGAAAGATTCCTCAAGCTCCGGTGCGGAAAGAGGCTGGGACTGAAAGGCCTGGACCCCGCGAGGCCTTACTATATGCAGTTCACGATGCAGGTGAGTGAAGAAGAATTCTACAGTATAACAAAAGAAGAAGCCGGAAAAGACTTTGATCCGATGGAACTCGTGTACCCTGGAGAGAACCCGGTGTTCGAGAAGTATGACGAATATGTGCCCGAAGAGCTGGTCAGGAAAGGTTTTGCTTACGGGATACTTGACATCACCGGTATGAAGAAGAGAGTCCTCGGATGGGAATGCCGGAAAAACAGCACGATTCAGACGGACTTCGCATCAAGAGACTTTTCCTGATTGTCCAGTACCGCGACTGTAACTATATCACCGGTAACATTTATTATATTGAGCAGGCTCCCGAACATGACCTCGCAGTATATCGCAAGAGGGATCAAATCAGTCAAGCTCAGGTAATTCAGGATTATCAGCAGTCCGACCAGGACCGACCCCGGCTGGTTCGGCGCGCCAAGTGAAAGGAACAGCACGAGCACAGCCATCGAAGCAATATTCATTACCGAGAACGGTGTGTCGCTGAGCAGAAGGATCAGTACTGATATCATAGTAATGACGAAGCAGTTTCCGTCCAGGTTTATCTGTGCAAGAACAGGGAGAGTGTCCTCGAGGCGCTTCCTGTCTATCTTATAAGTCCGCATGCAGTATCTGACGTTGAACGGGACTGCATCGATAGCCGAATTGATTTTTATGTTCTCATAGATGAGACCGCCCAGTTTCCTGTAGAAAGGATCTGCGGCTACACCGCCCAGCTTGAGCCTTATGGTATAGAATCCCGCCATCGCAAGCAGGCTTACAAGTACGATCATAGTAAAGTACACAACATAAAGCAGCATCTTCGGACCGGTAAAAAGAAGCATGTCGAGAAATGATATGAACGCGAATACCGGAAGCGTGTACATCACCAGGCTCAGCATGCTTGAAAACAGAGAATAGCAGACATCTGTTGCTTCCTTCATCATGTCGAAATACTTCCCTGATGAACAGAACGCATATGTCGTGATCACGGCAATTATGATCATAGGAAACGGAGATACACCTTCAAACAGAGAAAGAATATCGGTAGGAACTATATCAGATACAAGATCTTCTAAAGATGCCATTTCCATTTCTGCTATCTTGAAATCTTTCAGTATTGGAAACAGACCCTTGAAGTACAGGCCGATCGGTACGGAGATCAGGAGCGCCAGTATGACCGAAATGACAGATGTGATGATCGTCTTTCCCTGTACCTTCCTCGTGTCTGATACAGTTGACGAGAATATATACGTATCAGTGAGATTTTTAAGAAGCGAAAAGAACGTTACCGGCCCGGCGACCAGAAGCATTGCTCTTGCAAACATTACCTCGAAAGGCCATATTATCCTTTCAGAAATGTATGCCTCTGCTTTAAGCCCTGCACAGAAATGGATCGCAAGATAAGCTATGCCCGCGAGGACCATAGCTATAATGCAGAGCAATATTGCCCGTCCCGGACTTCTCTTTACAGATATGCTGATATTGTTATGTCCCGAATGATACGAGCAGTCTATTTTGTCGGCGTAGGCATTAAGGATCCTGGCTTCAGGCGAAATAATATCACCTACCTCCTCTGTTAACACGAAAGGCTTTCCGAAATATCCGAGCCTGATCTTTGTATCGCCCAGGCTTTTCTGTCCGGTTATCCTTAAGGATGCCCTGCCGCCGGTCTGCTCCTGTATATTATGATAGAGCGCCTCAAATACAAGCTTTACTTCATCGCTTACCGTGTGAGTGATCCTGTTCCTCTTCAGAAGATCATCGATGAACTCATAAGCCTTGCTATAATCTTCTGGTGAAGAGCCTATTTCTATTGATCCGGGCTTTTTTTCAGTCATATGTTTTTCCTAACGATCCTGCTTTTCCTGTCTTTCGTCCGCGCTGCCCATGTCATGCTCTTTTGCGTCATCTATCGCGAGCACGGCTACGGCTGCTGCCGTAGTGCCTGTAACAGGGTCCTCTGCAATACGGCGCATGAATGAATGCACCCTGGAGCCGTCAGGCATAGTCTCGTCAAACACGGTCCGCCCGCCGTCCTTACAGCACTGCCTCAGCATCATGGCAAACGCATAGCCCGGCCCCTTTTCTGTCTCACCGTATGCATCCACCATATCAGCAAGGTTGATATGGAATGTCCTCTTCATGAAGTCACGGTAAGCCTGGTTGGTCCTTGTGAATTTGGCCTGGTTCCCCTTGACTTCAATTATCGCCATCGGAATAGTGCTGAAGTAATGCCTGAACTCATTCTCCTCTTCCTTTGCTATCATGGACAGGTCATACAGGTTGATCTTACCGATAGCGTCATAGTATGCGGTCTCAGCCGGATCCTCGAACCCGATCTGGATATGCTTTTCGTATCTTTCAAGTATCTTTTCAACAGGGATCGGCGGTGTATAATAGTATCCCTGCATCTTGGCGCAGCCGATATCCCTCAGGAACTCGACCTGCTCTTTTCTCTCCACGCCCTCGCAGACCGTGTCGATCCCAAGGCTTATCGCCATCCTGACGAGCTCTGTCAGAACTATCTTTGCGCGGTCTCCGTTCTCAAACTCCTGCATGAACCGCATGTCTATCTTGACCAGGTCTATATGCATGTTAGCGAGCACGTCGAGCGACGAGTATCCGCTCCCGAAGTCGTCCATCCATACCGGGAAGCCGAGCTTGCTGAAGCGGTCGATCTGAGTCTTGATATAGTCAAAGTCGCTCCCGATTATGCTCTCGGTGAGCTCGATCGAAAGAAGCTCATGCGGCAGTCCCGCGGCATCCACACGCTTACGGATCTCCTCGACCATGTCACATGACTCAAAGTCCGCACGCGACAGGTTGAGGGACTGCGGCACGATGTAAAGGCCGGCTTCCTTCAGGCGCTTGTCCTTGAGCAAGATCTCGTCGAGCACATAGAGGTCAAGCTTGTAGATCAGTTTGGATTCTTCCAGGAACGGGATGAATTCATCCGGCTTGAGCTGCCCGCGCTCCGGGTCGTTCCACCTGGACAGGGCTTCTTCGTCGCAGACCCTGCCGTTGGTCGACCTTACGATCGGCTGGTAGTAGACATCTATCCATTTATATTCGAGTGCCTCTTCGAAGTGCGACACTATGTACTGCTCTCTCTCGGCGCGGTTCAGCATTTCCTGGTCGAACCACTTTATGTCGGAAACGAATGTGTTCCTGATAGAATCACGGGCTACCTTTGCGCGGTCGCACGCTGTATCAGAATTAACTTTTCCAATCCTGTCCGCATACACGCCAACACGGATCGCGGGACAGCCCGGGCCAGCTTTCTTCTCCCAGTCATCGAACATCTTGCGAAGCCTCGGCTCAAGGCCGTCTTCATATGTGACCGCCAGGAACTGGTCCTTTGCTATCCTGCTGCAGCTTTCCTCACCGAACTCAGGTACGATAAGGCCCGCAAAAGCCTTGAGCAGCTTATCTCCTGCCGCAAAGCCATGATTTTGATTGTAATATTTCATGCCGGAAAGATCCATGAAGAGCATCACCGGACTGCCGCCGTTGTCATAGATCTCGTCTCTCTTCTTTTCCGCGAGCTTGAGGAAATATGACAGTCCCGGGAGCCCGGTCAGAAGATCATAATAGTTGCCGTGAAGGACGCTGTCACGAAGCTTCTCTTCGAGCTCCTCACGGTATTCATCTTTCTCGTTCTCGAGCACGAAGCTGTGGAGGAGGCATGTCCCGATCGTGCATCCTGCGGAATACACCGGAAACAACGGCAGCAGGATCTGCCCTATGATCGCTCCGATCATGACCAGGCAGAAGATACCTATCGTGCGGTGCCTGGACTTCATCGTGCCGCTGGTCTTTGCTGCCGCGGCGAAAGCGTATACCCCGGTCATCAACATCATCACGACCTGGGTCGCAAGCGTGACGTATCGTCCCCAGGATGTATGGTATCCGCCGGCTTCATCGAAATAATAGAGCACTGGATAGAAGAAGTTCAACACGACCATGACTACTTCAAAGCCGAAGAGCAGGACGCCTGTGCTCTCAAGTGCCTTGCCGAAGAAGTTCTCTTCCTTAAGATAATCAACAACGTACCACGTCCAGAGGAGGACAGATGCCGTCATCGCTATGAAATATACTGCGGTATCCGCAAAGACAAGCGGGATCAGATGCTGCTCGTACAGGATCCCCCAGAAAATATCAGAGATATAAAAGATCGCCACTGCGATCTCGACCGCAACATAAGACCGGTATGCCGGCACGATCTTCTTACCCGGATCAGTGTTCAGCATATCATGATTGATGATAAGATGGATTATTAATGCCAGGATCCCAACGCCGGAATATAACATGCGCCTGCTCCTTCTGGCTTCATCCGCGGCCCGTTACAGCCGCCTGCTTCTTATAGTGTATACCTATTATACCATAACAAACATAACTATGATATATTATCTTTGATCCGCCGCCTGCTGCTCTGCGCGGCTGCGGACATATCTTCCTTCTTTAAGAAACCTTCCATCATACCCTCCTTATACGACTCTTTCATATATATTATACCGCTATTACGTGCAGAGCAGGTATTGTATTATTATGCTCCGAAAAGTACCTGACCCTTTTCGGAAGTTTCGCTCCTGAAGGGGACTGTCCCCTTTCGGTGCGTTATGGTATAATATTTTATTATTGAATATTGTTTTAGGCGCCCTGCATTTTATGCTTTGCAGGGGCTTTATGGAATGATTTATGGATGATGTGAAGGCCGGCGCGGAAGCGGCGGGAAAAGAGAATACGGGTTTTGACCGCACCCCGGAGGATGCGTATCGGAACGCCGGCAACGATAAGAAGAGGCAGGCTCTGTCGATCGTGAACAACCTTATCGTCACCTCTGTTATCATACTCTTTTTCCTCGGCATCATCGTGATCTACTACTCGATGCTCTATAACGAGACACGTGACAACATCATCAAAAACGGCGAGCTAAACGCTGTGAGAGCATCGACCGAGATAGAGAACTACATAGATACCGGAACAGGCGTGGTTTCGATGACGAGCTACACTCTCGACAGCATGCTCCAGGCCGGAAAGTCGAATAAGCAGATCGAGGAATTCCTGGAGAGCCAGAATTACGCGGCGTCGAACGTCGTGCCTGACCAGGTTAACGGCATCTATGGCTACATAAACGGGCAGTTCCTGAACGGCATCGGCTGGAGACCATACAGCGGGTACGATCCGACCCACCGGCCGTGGTACAAAGAAGCGATCAAAAAGGCCGGCAAGGTCGCTGTTGTAAACCCTTACCACGACGCGCGCACCGGCTCGATGATGGTGACCATGTCTAAGATGCTGGGCGACGCGGAAAGCGTGATCGCGATAGACGTCTCCGTTGATGAGCTGCAGAAAATAACCGAAAAAATCGCTGATCAGGGAAACACCGACATAGAGATCGTGCTCGACAGCAACTACCGCGTGATAGCGCATTCCAACAAAGATGAAGTCGGAAAGTTCTATTCCGAAAACGACGGGTCTTTCGGAAGCGCCATAGTGAAGAAGATGCTCGACCAGCCGCCGGGGACTAACAATTTCACGATGAAGTTCCGCAAAGAGAATTACATCATCTACACGATCAGGATCGACAACGACTGGACCTGCATCTCTGTAACGAACGCGACCGCCGCATTCGACCGCCTGATCATTCCGCTCGTCCTGACTATTGTCGTATCTTTACTCGTCATCGCGGTGCTTCTCATCATCATGATCCGGTCGTTCCGCAAAGGCGCACTTGCCGAGAAGATGCGGAAGATCGCGGACGAGCAGTCAGAGATGGCACATGTCGATCCGATGACGGGCCTCAAGAACCGCAGGGCATATGCCGAGACGCTCGCTCAATTATCAAAATCTCTGCCGCCGGGAACAAAGGTCGTCGTATTCGACTTAAACGGGCTCAAAGAAGCTAACGACACCTACGGCCACGAAGCAGGCGACGACCTTATCGTAGCCGCCGCGGACTGCATCCGCTCATCTTTTGAAGGTGTGGACGACATATTCCGTATCGGCGGCGACGAGTTCTGCCTCATAACAACGATGGATGAGGACCAGGTGAAGGCATGCCTTAAGAAGCTCGCCGATGTGAGCGCCGCATATAAAGGAGATCACATAAACGGCGTGTCCATCTCAAGCGGAATCGGCACTGACCGTGAGCACGCCCACATAGAGAACATAGTCCGCGAAGCAGACAAGAACATGTACAAACAGAAACAGGACTACTACAACATGGCTGAGCACGACCGCCGCAGCCGCCGCTGACATACGAGGATCATGGATCATATAGTTATATTTATATTCAACAGTATTCTGTTCGGCATCGGGCTTGCGATGGACGCATTCTCGGTGTCATGCGCTAACGGGCTCGCGGCGCCGGATATGCCTGTCAGGAAGTCGTTTAAGATCGCCGGTACATTCGCGCTATTCCAGACTGTGATGCCGCTTATCGGATGGTTCTGCGTGCACACGATCGCGGAGAAATTCCAGGCATTCCAGAAGTTCATTCCGTGGATAGCGCTCGGGCTGCTCCTTTATATCGGAGGGAGCATGCTCCGCGAGGGGCTGTCAGGACACGCGGGCGACGACGCAAAAGGTGAAGTCGGTAACGGCACGCTGTTCTTACAGGGCATCGCAACATCCATCGACGCACTTTCCGTCGGCTTCACGATCGCAGAATACAACTGGGCAGAGGCACTCGCAGAATCCGTTATCATCGGTATCGTGACCTTTGTGATCTGTCTCATCGGCATCCGCCTCGGCAAGACCCTCGGCACCCGCCTTTCCGGCAAGGCCGAGATCCTCGGCGGCCTGATCCTCATAGGTATAGGACTCGAGATCTTTATCACCGGCGTATTCTGACGCGCAAAATGTAAGATGCTCCGAAAAGGGACTGTCCCTTTTCGGAGGTTAGGAGATACAACTATGGAACTTAAACAGTTTTTCCCGGAGATCGATCCGGAGAAGCGGCTCGCACTGGGCTGCATGAGGCTGCCGCTCAAGAAGGGCGGCCTGGAATCTGCTATTGATTATGATCTGTGCAACAAAATGGTGGACAGGTTCATGGAGGCAGGGTTCAATTATTTTGACACGGCAAGGGTGTATCACGCGCGGGCGAGCGAGCGGATGATAAAGCGCTGTATAGCTGACCGCTACCCGCGTGAGTCGTTCGTCCTCACAAACAAGCTGTCTGACGGCTGCTTCAAGACTGAAGAGGACATCCGACCTTTGTTCGAAGACCAGCTAAGGGTGTGCGGGGTCGATTATTTCGACTTTTACCTGATGCACTCTCTTCACCGCGAAAACTATGATAAGTACCAGGAGACCCACGCCTTTGAGATCGCTCAGGAACTCAAGGCTGAAGGTAAGATCAGGCATGTCGGCTTCTCTTTCCACGACGACGCTGAGTTCCTGGAACAGATCTTAAACGACCATCCGGAGGCTGAAGTCGTACAGATACAGTTCAATTACCTGGACTTTGACAGCCCGTCGGTCCAGAGCGGGAAGCTGTACGAGATATGTGAGAAATATGGAAAGCCGGTCCTCGTCATGGAGCCGGTCAGGGGCGGCGCCCTTGCGGAGCTTCCTCCTGCTGCCCAGACCGTGCTCGACGAGCTCTGGAAGAAAGAATGTGCGTCAGATATCGATCAAAGGCCTGACGATGAAGATCTGCCGGCTGGCTCCGGCATCGAAGACGGCGGTCAGGACTATGATTATGAGCAGCCGTCTCCTGCTTCGTATGCTCTCCGGTTCGCCGCTTCATTCCCGAACATTGCGATGGTCTTGTCCGGGATGGGAGATATGGAGATGATCGAGGATAATGTCCGGACGATGAGCGATTTCTGCCCGATCGACGAGGACGAGCTCGAGGCTCTTGAAATGGTGAAGGCGATCCTGCAGAACCAGAACGTGATCCAGTGCACCGCGTGCCATTACTGCACTGAAGGGTGCCCGCAGCACATCAGGATCCCGGACCTGTTTGCGGACTACAACAGGAACCAGCTGTTCAAGACCTGGAACAACACTTTCTACTATGAGATAAACACGACTGAGGGCGGCAAGGCATCTGACTGCATCAAGTGCGGAAAGTGCGAGAAGGCCTGCCCGCAGCATCTTCCGATCCGCGAGCTCCTGGAGAAGGTCGCGGCGGAGTTCGAGAAATAGACAGCATCCTACAGGAAGAGTAACTTGGAAGGTGGCCTGGAATGAAGAGAAATATTGCAGTAATCATGGCGATGGTGCTTTGTGTGTCATCGCTTTTTGCGTCCCCGGCGTTTGCGGATGAGAATTCAGCAGATCCAAGAGATGACGGCTCTGCTGCCATAGAAGAGGAAGTAACCACTGCGGTATCGCCTGCTTTCCAGCAGAAGCTTTTCACTGATCTGAACAGGAGCGGAAAGCTGGTCCCGGCAAAGTCTATGCCGGGCGTTAAAATGTATGAGGAAGCCGGAACAGAAGGGCTTTTTATCAGCGGGACTGTAAAAGAACTCACATCAGGGAAGGTCCTGATAGATGGAGTTTTTGATTTCGGCGAGAAGCCTGAGGGACGCAGCACTTCCGTACAGCCTGTCGGGCGGATCAGCCTGGATGGTCTGTCGGACAAAAAAGGCAGTGTTACGGTCTCTGTATATCTTGACGATGAGGCAGAACCGCGGGCGAGCATGCTCTTAAGAAGGCAGCTTGGCAAGACGGGCTGGTCAAGAGAGGGCGAGCAGACCGTCGACGTGCTCGGCCAGAATATCACCGGGAAACATAAAGTGTCCATCGGCTTTTCGATAGAAGATATGGACGCGGACAAGAAAATGACCCTGCTCTTAAGGTCGCTTACCTTCTGTGAAGACTCTCTCCCTGTCCTGTATTTCAATATTGATGAGACAGAAGGGTCGATCGACGCCATGAACTCATCTGAAGGGCATACAGCGGAGTGCTATGGAGACGTGACGCTCCAGGTCCCGGCCGGATATAAGGGCGAATTCTCCCAGAAAGAGCTCAAGACTCTGAACAACCTGGAGCTTGAGTACATCCGCGGCCGCGGAAACTCCACCTGGGGCATGGACAAGAAGCCGTATAAATTCAAGCTCGATAAGAAGCAGGACCTCCTCGGCATGGGGAAGAACAAGCACTGGGTCCTGCTTGCGAACAGATACGACAACTCACTGCAGAGAAACAGGATCACGTACTGGATCGTCCGGCATATGGGCATGGAATTTGCCATAAAATGCGCGCCGGTCGAAGTCGTGATGAACGGAAGGTACTTCGGGAGCTACCTGCTTTCAGAACAGGTCAGGGTCGGTGAGAACCGCGTTGAGATCGATGAGCTCGATGAGAAAGTGAAGGATCCTGAGTCAACCGAGATCACCGGCGGATATCTCCTCAGCCTGGCGGGCTATGACGAAGAGGATGAGCGCTGCTTCGGCACAGAGCGCGGCAATTTATTCAGGATAGAGAGCCCTGACTTCGAAGACTATCCTGCGGACGGTTCTTCTAAAGAGGCGAAGAAAGCTCAGCGTAAATATATCGCGGGCTATGTGGATAAAACGGAGAAGGCGCTGTTCGGGGAAGATATGAAGGACAAGGATGACCATTCATATGATGAATACCTGGATGAGCAGTCGGCGGCAGATTTCTGGTGGATCCAGGAGTTCTCCATAAACTACGACGCCTTCAACGGCGAAAGCAATTATCTGTATAAGAAGAGAGATACTGAAAACGGGAACGGAAAGCTATACTGGGGGCCGCTCTGGGACTTTGACTATGTAGCGTGGGGCAACTCGAACTACGACGCGGAGACTGTTTCGGAATTCAGCAACACATATCATCCGTGGATGAGGAGGCTCCGCTCAGGCGAGGCATACTGCGGCAGGCTCAAAGCACGCTGGTCAGCCGCACATGATGAAGAGGAGCTGTTCGACGCCCATATCGATGATCTTCTTACGGAAGTCGTGAAAGACGGGGGCGTGCTCGACCAGTATTATGATGAGACCCGTGTGTCCGAGTATTACGATAACGTAAAGTGGGGATTCTATAACGAAGAGGACGGAGGCTACACCTCCGGCGGAGCGGCTTCAGTCAGGCACGGCGAGCAGAGCCAGGAGCAAGACCCTGACGGTCAGTATGACAGCAAGCAGCCGGGCGAGCACGACCAGGATGCTCCCCAGACATATGAATCCGAGATCGAGCAGCTCAGAGCCTGGATCATAAAGCGCCAGACATGGGTAAATGAGAATATTACGGACATCATGGTCCCATCATACACAGTCAGGTTTTTGATCGATGGGAAAGCGGTAGTGACGCGGAAATATTCTGAGGGAGAAGAGCTTGGTGAGCTGCCTGAGCCGCCGAACAAAGTCGGATACACGTTCAGGGGATGGTTCGATGAATACGGAAACCGGGCCGGCGGAGAGGATCTTGTCTACTCCGACACAGCGTTCACCGGGAAATATATAAAGACCAGCAAAATCAAGAAGCCGGAGCATATATACTTCCAGACATACGACGTATACAGCTGGGTCGATGATTACGATGAAAATGAATACACGCCTTCATATGTCCTCATGCCTGAAGACGCGATGCCGGATGGGATCACGTGGTCCGTGGACGACACGGAAGTTGCCGAGGTAAGCAGCGAAGGTACGGTAACTCCGAAGAAAGCCGGGAAAGTCACCGTCACTGCGACGCTTTCATCCGGCAGGAAAAACTCCTATACCTTCACAGTCCTTGGCAGCGAAGATGACATGTATGATGTAGAGGAGATCTCTCTCAGTAAAAAGAGGCTCCGCCTTGATGCCGGCAAATATACGCAGCTCAGGGCCGATCAGGATCCGAAGCCGCATTACATTTCCGGCGTCGACTGGTTCTCGATGGACCAGAATATAGCTTCGGTCGATGAATTCGGCATTGTCCGGGCAAAGAAACCCGGGTACACGATCATTGTCGCGATAGACTCGGAAAGCCGCAGATACGCAGTGTGCAGGGTCAAAGTCAACGTGTCAGTGTCATATGCGAAGAAAGCTAAAGTGGCCGGCGTGAAGGCTAAAGTGAAGAAGTCCGGCGGAAAGCGCAATGTCAGGGTCACATGGAACAAAGTCTCCGGCGTGAGCGGATACTACGTGCTCAGGGCTTCGAAAAAGAACGGGAAGTATAAAAAGGCCGGGACTGTGAGGAGGTCCCGGAGGACCAGATGGACAGACAGGAAGGTATCGAAAGGGAAAACTTACTATTATAAAGTTCAGCCGTTTACGAAAATAGGCAAGAAGACGTATACGGGGAAGCTGTCCAAATCGGCAAAAACAAAAGTAAAGTAAAGACGTGTAATGAGCCTGCACTCGGACAGCTCCCGCTTATTGCTCGTGCAACGTTCGTTACACTCACTCCTCCGCTTCGCTTCGCTGTCCCATTTGTCCAACCAGCTGAAGCTGGGGAAAATGGGCAGCGGTACTTGGCGCTCATGCTTCGCTAATGCTCGCGTTCGCTGAGTACCGGCCTCGCAAATGTCCTCCTGCATGCTCATTACAACGTCTTATATAAATTGATTATCCTATGTACAGGTAGTATACTTTAGATAAATTACAGATCTGTTTTGGAGGTACGACATGTATAAGATTTCTTCGATCCCGGGTATGTACTCGAGAAAACTGATAACCGCCGACCAGGCGGCTGCAATGGTCAAGAAAAATTTCAGGATCCACTACGGGACCGGCCTGGGCGTCCCGCAGGACATCGACGCGGCGCTCGGAAGGCGCGCGAAGAAGCTTAAGGGCGTGGAGGTCCTGAGCAACATCACGATCACACACGGGCCGTTCCAGATCTACCAGGGCTCGGACTCTGTTGACCAGGTGAAGTTCAGCTCATCTCATTTCAGCGGAGCTGACAGGAAGATCAACAAAGAAGGCCGCTGCTGGTACATACCTATGCTGTTCAATGAGCTCCCGTATTACTGGGACATCAACGAAAAGGGTATCGACATCATCTTCATATCTGTCGGGCCTATGGATAAATACGGGAACTTCAACATCGGGCCGCAGGTCGCTGACGAGTGGCGCGCGATTGAAGTTGCGAAGAAAGTAGTTGTTGAGGTCAATACAAATATGCCTCGTGCTTTCGGCGAGAAAGCGTTTCTGAACATCGCTGACGTCGACTACATCGTAGAGAGCAGCAACCCGCCGCTCGCTGAGATTCCTGGGAAGGAAGCTGACGAGGCTGACCAGAAGATCGCTGAGTTCGTAGTAGACAGGATCAAGAGCGGGAGCACGCTCCAGCTCGGCATCGGCGGACTTCCTGCCGCTATCGGAAAGATGCTGGCAGACTCCGATGTCAAAGACCTGAACGGACACACAGAGATGCTGGTAGATTCCTATGTGGACCTGTATAACGCAGGGAAGATCACAGGCCACAAGAAGAACCACCCGGGAAAGATCGTGTACGGATTCGCAGGCGGGACCAGGAAGCTGTATGACTTCATCGATGACAACCCGATATGCTACACGATGCCGGTAGAATATGTAAATAATGTACAGGTAGTCGCTGACATCCCTAAGTTCGTTTCCATAAACAGCTGCATCCAGCTCGACCTGTTCGGGCAGATCGCTTCTGAATCAGCCGGCCCGAGACAGATATCCGGGACCGGCGGGCAGCTGGATTTTGTTCACGGAGCATTCCTGTCGGAAGGCGGACAGAGCTTCATCTGCCTGCACTCGACACGCGCGAACAAGGACGGCACCCTGTCATCCCTCATCAACCCGACGCTTCCTGAGGGGACCATCGTGACAACGCCGAGGTCAGCCACGAACTTCGTCATCACCGAATACGGCGCGGCGAACCTGAAAGGCCGCACGACATGGGAGCGCGCCGAGATGCTGATCAACATCGCGCACCCTGACTTCAGGGAAGACCTGATCAAGGCCGCCGAGAAGATGGGCATCTGGACACAGACAAGCAAGTGCACATGGTAAAACAAACTGCAAATGGCAGGCTGTGGATGACTCCGCAGCCTGTTTTTTATGCGGCGGATATGGTATAATTATAATTTGTGGAAATGTGTTTTGATGTCCACAAAGCAAAGGAGAAAAAATGGCTAAGGATGGCTATACGAGCGCGTTTTCGGAGAGGTATCCGAGCGCGGAGATGAAGTATCTTTTCTCGCCGGAGATGAAGTTCCGGACTTGGCGGAAGCTCTGGATCGCGCTGGCGGAATCGGAGCAGGAGCTCGGGCTTGATATCAGCGATGAGCAGATCGCGGAGCTCAAGGAGCACGCGGACGATGTGAACTATGAAGTCGCTGAGGAGCGTGAGAAAGTCGTGCGCCACGACGTGATGTCGCATGTGTACGCGTACGGCGTGCAGTGTCCGAAGGCGAAAGGAATAATCCACCTTGGGGCGACTTCCTGTTATGTCGGGGACAATACGGACGTCATCATCATGACCGAGGGGCTCAGGCTGATCAGGAAAGAGCTGCTCAACACGATAGATAAGCTGGCTGCGTTCGCGGAACAGTACAAGGCTCTGCCGACGCTGGCGTACACGCACTATCAGGCGGCGCAGCCGACAACGGTCGGAAAGCGCGCTACGCTATGGCTTAACGACCTCATGCTCGACCTGCAGGATGTGGAATACGTGCTTGGTACGATGAAGCTGCTCGGATGCAAGGGAACGACCGGGACACAGGCTTCGTTCATGGAACTGTTCAATGGCGACCATGAGAAATGCAAGGAGCTCGACCGGAAGATCGCCGAAAAAATGGGCTTCAGCGCATGCGTACCGGTGTCGGGACAGACGTACAGCCGGAAATATGACAGCCGCGTGCTCGCCGTGCTCGCCGGGATCGGACAGTCTGCTCACAAGTTCAGCAATGACGTCCGGTTGCTCCAGCACATGAAGGAGATCGAGGAGCCGTTCGAGAAGACGCAGATCGGCTCGTCGGCGATGGCATATAAGCGGAATCCGATGAGATGCGAGAGAATGGCTTCGCTCGCTAACTACCTGATGGTGGATTCGCTGAATCCGCAGATAACTGCTGCGACTCAGTGGTTCGAGCGGACACTGGACGATTCTGCAAACAGGCGTATATCAGTATCCGAGGCGTTCCTCGCGGCGGACAGCATCCTTCAGCTGTACATTAATATCACAGACGGACTCGTCGTGTATCCGAAGGTGATCGAGGCGCATCTCATGGCGGAGCTTCCGTTCATGGCGACTGAGAACATCATGATGGACGCCGTGAAAGCAGGCGGCGACAGGCAGGAGCTGCACGAGCGGATCCGCGAATTATCAATGGAGGCGGGCCGCGTAGTTAAAGAAGAAGGAAAGCCAAACGATTTGCTGGATCGCATCGCGGCAGACCCGATGTTCCAGAAATACGGCGTTACCAGGGAGTCACTGGAGTCGATCCTGAACCCGTCAGATTACGTCGGCCGTGCGCCGGAGCAGGTGACAGAATATCTGGACGAGGTGGTAAGGCCGGTGCTGGATGCGAATAAAGAAGAACTTGGCGTGAACGCCGAGATCAACGTCTGAGCCGAATAATGCTTGTGATTTTCAGATAATTGTATAAAGCACAAACAGTGTTTGATGATGAATAACGAAAAGAGGGAAAAGAATGGTTAAGGCGATAGTTGGCGTAAACTGGGGCGACGAAGGCAAGGGCAAGATCACGGATATGCTCGCAAGTCAGGCGGACGTGGTCGTCCGGTTCCAGGGCGGAAGCAACGCGGGGCATACGATCAAGAACAAGTATGGCAAATTCTCGCTGCACATGCTCCCGTCGGGTGTTTTCTATGACAATGTAACGTGCGTGCTCGGAAACGGGGTCGCGCTGAACATCCCGAAGCTCATGGGCGAGATCGAAGGGCTCACGTCGCAGGGTGTTCCTGCTCCGAAGCTGCTCATCTCTGACCGCGCGCAGGTCGTGATGCCGTATCACGTGCTCCTCGACGGGTACGAAGAGGAGAGGCTCGCCGGCAGATCGTTCGGGTCTACGAAGTCTGGCATAGCGCCGTGCTACTCCGACAAGGCGGCGAAGATCGGATTTCAGGTGAACGAGCTTTTCATGCCGGAGCCGGAGCTTCGCGAGCGCATCGAGAATGTGTGCACGATCAAAAACACGCTGATCAAGTATCTGTACAACAAGCCTGAGCTTGACCCGGACGAGCTGTACGATACCATGATGGCATATAAGGAAATGGTAAAGCCTTATGTTGCGAATACAGAGGCTTTCCTGTCTTCAGCTCTTGCTGAGGGAAAGACGATCCTTCTCGAGGGCCAGCTTGGCTCGATGAAGGATCTTGACCACGGGATCTACCCGATGGTAACGAGCTCAAACACTATCGCGGGGAACGGCGCCTGCGGCGCCGGCATACCGCCGTATGAAATAAAAGACATAATCGCAGTTACTAAAGCATATTCGTCTGCTGTCGGCGCGGGCGCCTTCGTCTCCGAGATCTTCGGGGACGAAGCCGAGGAACTTCGGGCGCGCGGTGGCGATGGCGGCGAATACGGCGCCACCACCGGGCGCCCGCGCCGCGTGGGCTGGTACGACTGCGTGGCTTCACGCTACGGATGCAGGATACAGGGAGCGACCGAAGTGGTTTTGACAGTGCTCGACCCGCTCGGATATCTTGACGAGATCCCTATCTGCACGGCCTACGACATCAACGGCAAGATAACCGAAGACTTCCCGAACACGACTTACCTGTACCAGGCAAAGCCGGTCCTCGAGAAGCTCCCGGGCTGGAAATGCGACATCACAGGCATCCGCACATGGGACGAGCTTCCGGAGAACTGCAGGAACTACGTAGACGAGATCGAGCGCAGGATCGGCGTTCCTATCACCTACGTATCCAACGGCCCGTCACGTGAAGACATCATAAAGCGCGAGCCAAAACTGTAATGGAGGATAATAATGTTCACTGACGCTTTGAGATCTGTCTGGGTGGAAGTCAACCTCAGCAACCTGGACTATAACGTCAAACAGATATATAAGAAGATCGGGCCGGACCCGGAGATGCTCGCTGTAATAAAGGCGGACGCATATGGGCACGGCGTCCGCAGGGTCGCAGAAGTGCTCCGCGAGAACGGCGTCAAGACTTTTGCCGTCTCGACGATGAGCGAGGTAGTGACGCTCCGTGAGGCGGGCGCGCAGGAGGAGATAATAATCCTCGGGATAACGCCTAACATGTACACGGACATGCTGGTACGATATAACGTGACGCCTGCGGTCTGCAGCTTTGATAACGCCAAGGCGATAAGCGATGTCGCGGCCATTCAGAACCGGATGATCTGCGGCATGGTCGCGGTCGACACCGGCATGGGCCGTATCGGCTACCAGTGGGACGACACAGACTTTGCGATCGAGGAAATAAAAAAGATGGAGACACTCTCCAACTTCAAGGCAAAGGCTTTGTTCTCACACCTGTCGACAGCTGACGAAAAGGACAAGTCATACTCCGAGCTCCAGGAGGAGCGCATGATCTATTTCCGTGACAAAGTCAAGGCGGCCGGGATCGACATCCCGTTCGTCACCATGGCGAACAGCGCGGCGATCATGGATCTTCCGTCGACACACTACGACGCGGTCAGGCCGGGCATCATCCTCTACGGTGTCTATCCGTCGGACGATGTAGACAAGTCGCAGCTCGACCTTAAGCCATGCATGTCGGTCAAAGCCAACATCATCCACCTGAAGACCCTGAAGAAGGGCTGCGCTGTTAGCTATGGCCGCTCTTTCATATGTAAGCGTGACTCAAAGATTGCTACGATAAACTTAGGCTACGCCGACGGCTTCCCTCGCGCATATTCCAAAAAAGGCAAAGTCATCGTAAACGGCGTCGTCTGCCCTATCGCAGGAAACATCTGCATGGACCAGTGCATGATCGACGTGACAGATGTCCCTGACGTAAAATACGGCGACGAAGTCATCATAATGGGCTCCGACGGCAAGAACACGATCTCCCCGGAGTATATTGCAAAGTGCACAGGCACCATCAATTATGAGATCCTCTGCGCCTTCGGCCAGAGACTGCCGAAAGTATATGTGAGATAAGTTTCTGAACGATTTAGTTTATTATCAAAAAAGACTGACTCAGTATAAATTCTGAATCAGTTTTTTTATATTTCTTTTTTTTGATTATAGACCGTGTTATAATGTATATACGTTATGTATATACAAAAAAAGGAGATTTTGATGACTACTACAAATATCAGAAAATGGGGGAATAGTCAGGGGTTGTATATTCCCATTGATATGTTGAGGAAGCTTGGGATCGCAGTTAACAGCTCTGTGACACTCGCTCTGGAAAACGATGCCATAGTGATAAGAAGAAATGACCCAAAATCCAGAAAAGCAGCAGCTTTTGATTCTCTACAGAAAATAAGGCGTGAGGCTCTGGCCAGACGGGAAAACAACGGTTCATCGGAAAATTCTGACTATAGAAAGAAATATCTGGAATATCTTGACGAAAGATATGGCAAAATAAAAACTCCAGAAGGTGATATATATGAATAATGCAGCAACCGGCGCGAAAACAAGGTTGCCGCGGGTTTTTCTTGATACAAATATTCTGCTTGATTATTTGCTTTTCAGGAGCGATGAAGTCCTGGCCGTCGAATATCTTCTTAATGTCTGCAGGCAGGATACGATTTCCTGTTATATTGCTGCGCATTCTCTGACAAATCTGTTCTACATAATCAGGACGGATTTCTCTGCCGCGGAGCGGCGACAAATCGTACTGAACTTTGCTGCAATGTGTTACGTACAGGAAATCTCATCAAATACTATCGAGCGCGCAATTGCCGGCGCTTATTCTGATGATCTTGAGGACGCGCTCCAGATACAGTGCGCGATCGACTGCAAGGCAGACTATGTTCTGACGAGAGATACCGAAGGCTTCAATAAATGTCCCATCAAAGTCCTGGCGCCGCACTCGCTGATCCATGAGCTTGAGCTGTAGTCAGGATCAAAGTCTCATTTTCAGAGTATAAAACAGGAGCATGCTCGGTTTTGCCGGGTATGCTCCTTTGTATTCCATATAGATTTTGATCGTGCTGCCAAAACAGCGCCGCGGTGTGATGTTACGGCCTCAGCAGCCCTGTCACGAACACCATGAACGGCATCTTCCCGTCTTCAGGCCATACCGGCTCGATGTCGAAGAGATCCTTGGACAGCTTCATCACGTCGCCGCCGAGGGACTCCAGATTGTGGCGCATGTACTGTGGGAAGCGGCACGGCTTGCCCTGCTGGCGCGCACAGTTTCCGAGCCCGCAGATATCGCACGCTCCGCCGAGCAGCCCGACACTTCCCGGCTGCTCCTTTTCTTTCACATAGAGCTCCTGTGCGAGCTCCGCACGGCATTTATAGAAGAACACCTGGAAGTCGAGGTCTTCATAGTCGCCCTCTTCTTCCTCAAATATGTATTTACGGCAATAGACCATCAGCGTCTTATACTGCCTGAGGAACTCGATCGCATCAAAATCGAACGGCGGGCATGCCCACGTCACCCCGTAATACGGGCACGCCTGACACGCAGCCATGAACTTCGGCACGTCCACATACTTCTCGATGTATTCGTCCATTCCAAGACGCGCCTCAAAATTCTCTACACGCATTTCTATTCCCTCCCGCAGCAAAGCTCTTCTGCCATCTCTGTTACTTTAATTTTACAACTACTGTCAACCGAGAGCAATCTAAACTACACTTTATATACGTACTCGGCGCGGCCCATCGAATTCGTCATATGCTGCGACATCGCCGCGACTGCTTCTTCTGTGTCTCTCTTCTCGAACGCATCTACGATCGCACGGTGCTCGTCAACGATCTGCTGCAGGAACTTCGGCTCGTAGAAGATCGGCCGCGTCGTCTGCTCGATGTATTCCTTGTATGACCTCAGCACCTGCGACATGAACCGGCTCCCGGTCGCATGGTAGATTATCTCGTGGAATTCTTTGTTGGACGCGAGCACACGCGCGCTGTCCGCCTGGTCGACATAGCCCTGCATCTCTTCGCATTTCTCGGCCATCTTCGCGACTTCCTCATCCGTTATGCGCTTTACCGCCCACTCGACCGTGAGCTCTTCCAGCACTTTCCGGACCGCGTACACATCTTCAATATCGCGCTTCGTGAAGCCCTTGGCGAAACAGCCTTTGTTCGGGACGTACTCGATCAGGCCCTCTTCCTCCAGCTCCTTGAAAGCCTTCCGGATCGGGGTCCTGCTCACCCTGAGCTCCTCCGCGACATGCGTCTCCTTGATCTTCTCGCCGATTTTGTACTCGCCCTTCAGTATACGCCCGCGGATCACACCCGCGATGCTGTCTGTCAGCGATTCAAACTGCGTCAATCTTCTCTCAGACATCTTTCTTCTCCTGCTCCGGTCATACTCCGAAAAGGGACTGTCCCCTTTCGGAGGTGCTCCTGGAGGTGTTAAAGTATGTGGTTCTCCAGAACCTGTTTATTGAAATCAAAATCTTGTATCTGCAGGTAATATTCCGCGGAGTCGATGAGGGCCTTCATCGGACAAAGTCCTATGAGCTCAGTGTTCGTCACGGTGACCCCGTAGCGCCTTGCTTCTGCCTTCACCATCTCAAAGACCCTGTAGATCGGCGCTACCTCGAAATTCGTGAGATTGCAGGAGACCTGTGCGAATTTCTTTCCTGTCTCCTCGTCTTCGATCTCGAACCCCATTGATTTCACTGAATCGAGCCCGCCGTCTTTCTCGCGGATGATCTTCGCGATATTCTTCGCCACCTGTACATCGTCAGTACTTAAGTCGAAATTATACGCGATCAATGGCGGCCTCGCACCGACAGCCATGACTCCTGCCGTCGGGTGGATCTTTCTTCCGCCGAAATCCGGCTCCCAGTCAGGCTGCTGGACTTTTTCCGCCATGCCTTCGAACTGGCCCTGTCTTATCGTGGAAAGATTCTTCCGCTCCGGCCTGGTCGCCGAGTATTCATACAGGAAGACCGGCACGCCTGCCTCATCAGCGATCCTTTTTCCGATTTTCTTTGATAATTCTACACAATCATCTGTTGTGCAGTCTTTCACCGGTACGAACGGCATGACGTCGACCGCTCCCATCCTCGGATGCTCGCCTTCATGTTTATTAAGATCGATCAGCTCTGCCGCCTTTTTAACGAGCTTGAGACTCGCTTCCTCGATGCCTTCCGCATTGCCGATATACGTGATCACCGACCGGTTGTGGCTCTCGTCCGATGAATAATCAAGCAGCGTGCATCCCGGCGTCGTCCTTATCTGGTCCACACACGCCTCGATGACTGCCTTGTTTCTGCCCTCGCTGATGTTTGGAATACTTTCAATTATCTGTGCCATAAATTCCTCCTGCTGCTGGAAAGTTGTCAAAAAGAACCGTCCCCAATGACAACTTTTCTTTTCAATGTGTTTTATTTATTCAATGCGTCCATCGCGTAGCTGTAAAGTCCGTCCGCGATCTCTGTTCCGTCCTGCGCAGCCTCGTCCGCCCGCTTAGCGAGCTCTGCCGCAAGGCCCTCGTCTTTGATCCCCGGGAGATTGATCTTCACATTCATGAAAGCTCCCTGGACACAAAGCTTGAGGTTCATCACGCCGACTCCGAAATCAGACATGCAGTTCGGGTTGAACTTGCCCGCGATCTTCTCCGCCGCCTCGAGAGCACGAAGAGCATGCTCCATGTTTTCAAGCGGCGCTTCTGTCGACGCGATCGTTCCCTTCTGGATGGCGTCTGTTCTCGCGGCTTTTTCCTCGTCATTGCTCTTCGGCATGGCAAGTGCATCCATGACGAGGTTGAATGCCTCGGTGTCACGGTCTATCCCTTCTGTCAAAGCCTTTTCTGCCTCTTCAAGATCAGGTTTTGCTTCTTCTATGACCGCCTCAAAGTCCTTGTACTTCTCCTTGCCCAGTGTAAGGTCGCACACCATGAGAAGAAGTCCAGCTCCCTGCGCGCCCGCAAGAGCGCTCACCGAGCCGCCGCCCGGCGCTGGTGCGTCAGATTTCAGAACATCGAGGTAATCTCTTACTTTTAAGTCAATCAGCTTTTCTGCCATTATAATACGCGGCCTTTCTTTATTACTGTCTCGACCAGATTACTGCAGAACCTGTAGCAGAGCATCTCCACATCCGGGGCGTCCCAGATGCAGATGTCCGCCTGCTTGCCGGGCTCGAGCGTTCCGACCTTGTCGCCCATGCCTATAGCGCAGGCCGGGTTGATAGTAACTGCTGTGAGCATCTCCTCCGGAAGAAGCTTGTACTTGAGTATCGCAAGGTTCATCACGAACTGGAGATTAAGCGTCGGGCTCGATCCCGGGTTAAAATCTGTCGCGCATGCAACAGGTATGCCCATCTCTATCATCTTTCTCGCCGGCGCGAAGTCCGCTCCGAGATAGAATGATGTCGCAGGGAGGCACATCGCGGTAACTCCGCCCTTTGCCATTGCCTCAAGTCCTGTCTGGTCTATGCTGATAAGGTGTTCAGCACTTGCCGCGCCGAGTTCACCCGCAAGCCTTGATCCGCCTATGACAGCGATCTCGTCCGCGTGGACCTTAAGTCCAAAGCCAAGTTCTTTGGCACGCTCAAGATATCTTCTGCTCTGTTCATAGTCGAATACCGAGTCTTCTGTGAAGACATCTGCATAATCTGCAAGATCATGTTCCTTTACATATGGAAGCATCTCATTAATGACGACTTCCATGTACTCGTCAGCCGCCCTCTGGTGCTGCTCCGGGGTCTCAAGCTCTCCCGGGCCCACTTCCCTGTATTCAGGCGGCACCGCGTGAGGGCCGAGGAACGTCGAGACAACGTCCTGCGGACACTCTGCGTCGAGTCTTTTGATGACCCTCAGCATCTTGTATTCCGTCTCCGGATCGAGGCCGTAGCCGCTCTTCGCTTCTACGGTCGTGACGCCGTATGAACTCATCTCCTGGAGGAAGCTCTTCGTCTTCTCGAACAGCTCGTCCTCGCCGGCTTTTCTTGTGTGGCTCACTGTATCCAGAATGCCGCCGCCCGCGCGGAGTATGTCAAGATAAGTCGCGCCTTTCAGCTTCATCGGTACTTCATGCTGCCTGAAGCCGCCGAATACCATGTGTGTGTGGCCGTCGACGAGCCCCGGCGTCACGAGCTTTCCGCCCGCATCGATGACTTTACAAGTCTTATCAAAACCTTTGGCGCCTTTTATAGTCTCCGCCGCTCCTTCCGGCAGCTTTCCGTCTGACGTTATCTCCTTGATTATGCCGTCCTCAGCATAGATCGCGGCATCCTTGAGCTTAAGGTTCTGGCCCTGCTGCTCGCCCTTGTGGCTGAAGCTACCTTCCGGCGTCTGCAGAAGGCCGATATTCTTGATAAGGAGTCTGTACATTCCTGTTCTCCTTTAAAATGATCAGCCCGTTCTGCCTGAACAGGACGGGCCTGCGGTATATATATGTATTAATCCATGAACTTGTCAACTGTCGCGTCGATCAGATCGTCATCTGCGATGAACGGCAGCGTGATGTGGCCTTTTCCGGCATATTTCTTGTTATATTCTGCTGATGTTGAGAGAGCATGCTCGTTACGCGCCCAGCTTCTTCTCGCAACTCCGCTCATTACATCCCACATTACTGCCTTCTTGATGATCTCGTCTGTTCTTTC